>JASFTI010000021.1:0-20833 GCA_050053635.1 Gemmatimonadales bacterium | reverse complement strand
CTTCCTCGAACGCGGTCAGCAGCGAGTTCTGATCGAGCAGGTCGCCCGAGAGAATGGTGATCCGGTCCTCGATGTGCTCGACCCGTTCGAGGCTCACCGTCGACGAGCGCCGCACGAGGCCGAACACTTCGTAGCCCTTGTCGAGCAGCAGGTCGGCCAAGTAGGAGCCGTCCTGGCCCGTGATGCCTGTGATCAAAGCGCGCTTCGCCATATGCCCCTCAGTCGCCGGCCGTGACGGGGGTCGTCGCTTCCGGAACCGCCCGGCCCAGCACGTTACGAGTATCCAGTATGGGCCGCCCCGACCGCCGAATCAGGTCGTAGTCGACACCGGTGTGGTCGGTGACTATCACGATCACGTCGGAATCGGCGACTAGACGCTCGTCGAGCGGCACCGACTCCAGGCCCTGCCCCTCGTGACGAAGCGAGGGCACCAGTGGGTCGTGGTACTTCACCTGCGCGCCCTTTCCGGCGAGCAGTTGGATGACGTCGAGCGCCGGCGACTCGCGGGTATCATCGGTGTCGCGCTTATAGGCGGCACCGAGGACGAGAACGTTGGAGCCCTTAACCGGCTTACCTTCCCGATTCAAGAGGTCGGCGGTCTTCTCGCTAACATATCGTGGCATCTCGGAGTTTATCTCGCTGGCTAACTCGATGAGGCGCGTCTTGTAGTCCAGCGTCTTCATCTTCCACGACAGGTAGTGAGGATCGACGGGTATACAGTGACCGCCCAGTCCGGGGCCGGGGGTGAACTTCATGAACCCGAAGGGCTTGGTCTCGGCCGCGGTGATCACCTCCCAGACGTCGACTCCCAGCTTGTCGCACACAACCTGCATCTCGTTTGCCAGCGCGATGTTAACCGATCGGAAGGTGTTCTCCAGCAGCTTGGTCAGCTCGGCCGACTCGGTACTCGAGACCGCGACTACCGTCTCGATGATGGTCGAGTAAAGAGCTCGGGTGACCTCGGCACAGGCCGGCGTGATGCCGCCGACGACCTTCGGCGTGTTGCCGATCTTCCATACCGGGTTGCCGGGATCGACGCGCTCCGGGCTGAAGGCCAGGAAGAAGTCGACACCTACCTTCAGACGGCCGCCGCCGGACAGGGCCGGGAGCAATAGCTCGCGCGTCGTGCCGGGGTAGGTGGTCGACTCGAGCACGATGAGCTGGCCCTCGCGAATGCTCCGCCCGATCGATTCGGTTGCCGACATGATATAGGAGACGTCGGGGTCGCCCGTCTTGACCAGCGGGGTAGGCACGCAGATGCAAATTGCGTCGACCTCGCTCAGCCGGCCGAAATCCAGCGTCGCCGCCAGGCGGCCCGCTTTCACCGACCTCGCCACCTGATCGTCGGGAACGTCGCCCACATACGAGCGCCCGGCCATCACGTCCTTCACCTTCTCGGCAGAGGCCTCGAAGCCGAGGACCGAGAAGCGGGCGCCAGCGAACTCCACTGCCAGCGGAAGGCCCACGTAGCCCAGACCGACCACGCCGATCTTGGCTTCCCGGGCCTCGATTTTCTTTCTCAGTGAATCAGCCTGCTCGCCCAACGCTATCCTCCCAGTCGTTTCGCCAGCTCTCCGGCATAATAGGTGATGATCATGTCGGCCCCGGCCCGCCGTATCGATTGGACCGCCTCGAGCATCACGCGCTCCTCGTCGATCCAGCCGCGCTCCGCCGCCGCCTTGATCATGCTGTACTCGCCGGACACGTGATAGGCGGCTAGCGGGTACCCTGTGTCCTGCTTGACCCTGTGGATGACATCGAGGTACGGGAGGGCGGGCTTCACCATAATAATGTCCGCGCCCTCTTCGATGTCCATGCGCGCCTCGCGCAGCCCTTCGTCCACGTTCGCCGGATCCATCTGGTAGCCTCTGCGGTCGCCGAACTGCGGCGCCGATTCCGCGGCCTCGCGGAACGGGCCGTAGAAGGCGGAGGCGTATTTCACGGCATACGACATGATCGGCGTATCTGTGAGACCTCGTGCGTCGAGGGCCTGGCGGATCGCGGCGACCCGACCGTCCATCATGTCGCTGGGCGCAACGATGTCGGCGCCAGCCTCGGCGTGAGAGAGGGCCATGCGAGCGAGCAGCTCGAGCGTCGAATCGTTGTGCACCTCGCCGTCTGGAGTCAGCAATCCGCAATGTCCGTGGTCCGTGTACTCGCAGAGACACACATCCGTGATGACGACCAGGTCCGGCGCCCGCTCCTTGATCGCCCGGACCGCGCGCTGCACTTCGCCGTCGGCAGCGTAGGCTCCGCTCCCGCGCGCGTCCTTCGCTTCGGGGATGCCGAACAAGAGCACCGCACCCACACCGGCCGCCTCGAGGCGCGCGGCCTCGTCCGCCGTCTCATCGACCGAGGTCTGCTCGACGCCCGGCATGGACCCGACCGGGTGACGTCCTTCCTGGAAAGTGACGAAGAGGGGCGCGATGAGATCACCCGGCTCGAGCGACGTCTCGCGGACCATAGTCCGCAGGCGCTCCGTTCGTCGCAGTCGCCGCGCCCGATAAGTGGGGAATTTTGCCATCACTCGGCTTCCTTCAGGTTGGCATAGTAGTCGACGATCGCCTGCAGTAGTCCCTCCACCGTGTACTCGCGGGCTTCCACGTCCACAGTCAAGCCGGCAGCGCGAGCTGCCGCACCGGTGATCGGCCCGATCACTGCAACGCGCGCCCGACCTCGGTCGGCACCGGCAACCTCGACGAAGTGGTTGACGGTCGATGCCGCGGTGAACGTGATCATGTCGAACGCTCCGCGCAGCAGGCCATCCTTCAGCCTGGCGATCCCGTCGGGGTCGGGCCGCGACTCATAGGCGACTACCTCATCGACTTCCGCGCCGGCGCCGCGCAGCCGTTCCGGCAGGACCTGTCGGGCACCGGCGGCGCGAGGCAATAGGACACGGCGCCCGCCGATCGCCGCCCGGCCGGTCAAAGCGTCAGCTACGGCCTCGGCCACGTACTGCTCGGGGACGAGCTCGGGCCGCACGCCCCGCCGCTCGAGCGCTGCCGCAGTGGCTGGCCCGATGGCGGCCACCTGCATCCCGTCGGGCAGCCCGACGTCGCCTCCGCAGGCCTCCAGCTCGTGCCAGAATCGCGCCACGCCGTTGGCGCTGGTAAAGACGACCCAATCATAAGAGTCCAGTCGACGGATCGCCCGCCGCAACGGCTCCGGATCCGCAGGATCCGATATCCGTATGGTCGGACAATGCACCGGCTGGGCGCCCAGCCGGCTCAGGCCGACCAGCAAGCCCTCAGCCTGCGCAGCTGGGCGCGTCACGGCAATGCAGCGGCCCTGCAACGGTTGGGCCTTTCTATCCGCTCGAACTCTCGACACAGGGCGCCCCCGGCGTTCGCGGGCGAGTGCCCCGGGACTCCGCGGATCGGCCCCGGCGTTGCACTCCCCGGCGTCGGCGCTCAATATGAGTCCGGGCGCATGGCGCAGCAACCGACGAGGGCCGCAAACTCAGGTCCGACGGGAAGATAGCCGTCCGGCCGCCGCCGGGATCGGCGGCTGTGTGGGCCGTTGTACAGCCCGCCGCCGGGCCGCAGCGGCGGCGACGTTGCCGGTCCTCGATAACCGACGCATATTGATTCCCTTAAATCGAACCTCACCGTGCGCTGCGGGGTGGACACCGGTGCTCGCGACAAGCGAGAAAGGAGTACTGCGCGATGGCTAGCTTTGTGACCGCGAACCTCGACCACGAGATCAAGAGCGGTTTCGTGGTTTTCAAGCTGGATGCGAAGTTGCGCTTCGAGCCCAACGAGGTGAACCACAAGTGGCTGTTCCAGATCGAGTTCATGGAAGCAGACCCGGTCAAGGACGATGTGTTGTCCCCGGTCCCGGATTCCGTGGGCTTCGGCGAGGCCGACGCCCGCTTCATAAGACACTACTTCGTACCCTCCAAGGAGGAGGTCGAGCTGGCTTTCGAGGAGGAGTTCCCGGCCCACCTGGTCGACACCGAGATGGGCAAGGAGGAGGTCTATGCGAACCTCCAGGTCCTGCCGCTCGAGGCGCCCGCTGGATTCGTCCCGGCGAAGACGCGCACCAACATCACACACGTGGACGTTTAGCATGCCCCGCTCCTCGCGATCGCTCCAGCACCGCTCCCGCCCGGGCCGCGCGGCTCGGGCCCCGCGCAGCGCAAAGGTGGATAGGCGGTCATAAGCCGGACCGCACGACATGGCAGCGGCCGCTGCGCCCGCCGACTTGGCGGTCAGCAGCGGCCGTTCGTTTTGGGGGAAACTCTACCGTGGCAGCTTGGCAGCCGGGCTGTAACGCCTCGCGAGTCGCCCGTTACGGCGCCTTCTGGACCTTCCCGGCTTTGATGCACCGACTACACACGCGAACCCGCTTCACCGTCCCATCCTCGATCACGCGTACACGCTGCAGGTTCGGCAACCAGCGGCGACGCGTCCGGTTGTTCGCGTGGCTGACGTTGTTACCCACCGAAGGGATTTTCCCACACGAGTAGCACACCCGTGCCATTGCACCTTCTCCTCACACTTCTTGGCAAGCGACCGCTCGGTCCAATCAGGAGCCGGACTCGCCGGTCGTCGCTGTGTCTTCTTCCGCGTAGTAGTCGAGCGAGTCGACCAGGAAGAACGTCGAATGCATCTCCAAGCTTGGACGGGTCTCGGCCCTGAAGAAATTGCGCTGCACGTAGACGTCCAGCAGCGAATCGGTCAATGCGTAGACCGAACCCGCGACAGCAAGGGCATCCCCAGGCGCCACAGTGATCTCCGACTCGAGCACCGGCCGGTCGAGAATCAGCGGATAGCCCGCCAAGCCCGGCAGGTCGATCGTTAACGCCGCAGCGCCCAGAGTATCGGCGACGGTGACCGGGGCTAACAGGATTCGCTCACCCGAAAACCGCTCAGGGCTGGTTACGAAGGTCGTATCGGCGACCCGCGGCAGTTCGACCACCGTGTCGGCGACCACAACACCCGAATCGACCCTGGCGGACGCCGCGTACAGCCAATACATGAACCCGCCGACTACGATGACTGCCGCCACCAACCACGGCCCCGTGGCGGTTTTCAACTTCCCGAGCGCGTTCGCCATCTGACTATCCTCACACGAAGCGTGTCGTTATTCCACCAGCTGAACCAGTGCGACCTGAGACCCATCGCCCTTGCGTCGACCCAGCTTCAGGATGCGCAAATAGCCGCCGTTCCGCTCGGCGTAGCGTGGTCCCAATGTATCGAAAAGCTTCTGCAGGGCTTCCTTGTCATGTATCGTACGCGCAGCTTGGCGGCGCGCATGCAGGTCGCCCCGTCGGGCTAGCGTTATCAAACGCTCGGCGAATGGGCGTAGCTCCTTCGCCTTGGCCGTCGTAGTCTTGATGCGCTCGTGGCGGACCAGACTCGTCGCCATGTTCGACAGCATCGCCTTCTTGTGGCTCGCCGTCCGGCTAAGCTGCCGCCCTTTCCTTCTATGCCTCACGACCTGGGTCCCTGTTCCTAAAGTTGTTCGTCATCGCCTGCGCTCTCGCTAACAACGTAGAGCTCGCCGTCGTCGCCTTCCTGGAACTGCATGCCGAAGTGAAGGCCGTGCATGCGCAGGAGGTCCTCGACCTCTTGAAGCGACTTGCGGCCGAAGTTCTCTATCTGGAGAATTTCGTTCTCCGTTCGCCGCGCGATGTCGCCCAGAGTACGGATATTGCCCTTCTCGAGCGTGTGACGCGAGCGGACCGAGATATCGAATTCCTCGAGCGGCCGGTTCACCAGGTCCTTGGTCTTCTCGCTAATCGGAACCAACTGGACCTCGGGCGCCGCGGTCTCACCGTTGCCCGCTGCGAAGCGACGCAAGTACTCCAGGTGCTTGGTCATCAGCTCCGCCGCGTAGGCGACGGCCTCCTCGGGCCGCATCGAGCCGTTCGTCTCGACCGTCAGCCGCAGCCGGTCGAAGTCCGTCCGTTGGCCGACTCGGGTCTCGTCGACGTTGAAGTTCGCCCGGAGCACCGGGCTGTAGATCGAATCGATCATGATGAGATCGATGGGGTCATCCTTCCGCCTCTGGTGCTGATCGGCGAGCATGAAGCCGCGCCCGTGGTTGATCCACAGCTCCAGGCGAAGCGGCCGGTCTTCCGGCAACTCTTCCTGAAGCGTGAACAGTTGGTGGTCGCGGTTGATGATATCGACTTTCGGGTTCGGAGTTATGTGCCGCGCGGTGATGACACCCGGCTCGCGAACGACCAGTTCCAGCTTCGCCTCGTCTTCACCTCCGACGACGCGGAAGACCAGACCCTTGAAGCGCTGGATGATTTCGTGGACATCCTCGACCACGCCGGGGATCGTCTGGTGCTCGTGTACGACTCCGCTGGCTCGGAACGCCCAGATAGCCCAGCCGGGCAACGACGAGAGCATGATTCGCCGCGTCGCGCTGCCGAGCGTCTGCCCGTAGCCCCGCTCGAGCGGCTGAATCAGGAACTCTGCTCGCCGTCCGTCGTCGGACGTTTCGGTAACCTCGACCCGTTCGGGTAAAACCCAACCGCGTAGGTCTATCAGCACTGTTAAGGCCTCCCTGTGATCGCGGCCGCGCGGCCGCGGACCCGCCGCCGCAGCGGCAGGAATCTTCGATCCGGCTATTTCGAGTACAGCTCGACTATCAACTGCTCCTGGACTGCCAGCGGTATGTCGGCGCGCGTCGGCGTCTCCAACACCCGGCCGCTCAGCTTCTTATGGTCGGCGCTGAGCCAGCTGAGCAGTCCGTCGCCGCCCCGCGCATCCGCCGCCTCCATGACTACCGGCAGCTCGCGACTGGCCGGCTTGACCGAGATCTCGCACCCCGGTTTGACCTCGTAGCTCGGGATCGTTACCGCCCTGCCGTCAATCAGGATGTGACGGTGTCGCACGAGTTGCCGCGCCGCCTTGCGCGAAGGTGCGAAGCCGAGCCGGTAGACGACATTGTCGAGGCGCGTCTCGAGCGCGACGATCAGATTGTCACCGGTTACCCCCTGCGCCTGTGCCGCCCGCTTGAACAGGTTGTGAAACTGCGCCTCCTGAAGACCGTAAATCCGACGGACCTTCTGCTTCTCACGCAACTGAACCGCATAGTCCGACTGGCGGCGCCGCCTGGCACGCGCCATCCCGTGCTGGCCCGGCGGATAGGCGCGCCGCTCCACCGCGCATTTCTCCGTGTTGCACCTCTTCCCTTTGAGGAAGAGCTTCTGCCCTTCGCGTCGGCAGAGTCTGCAAACCGATCCTGTATGTCTTGCCATTTACCTCTGTCGCTTGCGCTGTGTTTACACGGTGAACGGCTCAGACGCGCCGCTTCTTCGGCGGCCGACAGCCGTTATGGGGAATCGGCGTAACATCCCTAATGGAACGGATTTGCAGGCCCGACGCCTGCAGCGCCTGGATCGCCGACTCGCGGCCCGAGCCGGGCCCCTGGACACGAACGTGCACGCGCTTCATGCCCAGGCCGAGCGCCTCGCGCGCCGCGTGTTCCGCCGCTACCGTCGCGGCAAACGGGGTCGACTTCTTCGAGCCCTTGAATCCCGACTTGCCGGGGGTTCCCCAGACGACCGTGTTGCCCTCCATATCGGTGATCGTCACGATCGTATTGTTGAATGTCGCCTTGATGTAGGCGATCCCTTCTACCCCAACTTCCTTCTTCTTCTTTGGTCCCGCTGCCCGCTTCTTGGGAGGCATCTGGTCCCCTTACTCGATCTGGTTCCCGCTCACGCCACCGCTACTTGCGCGGCGCCTTCCTCTTACCCGCCACGGTGCGACGCGGACCCTTCCGCGTCCGTGCGTTCGTATGCGTACGCTGCCCACGTACCGGCAGCCCTTTGCGGTGCCGTACTCCACGATAACTCCCGATGTCCATCAGACGCTTGATGTTCATCGAGACCTCCGTGCGCAGAGCACCCTCGATCTTGTAATCGCTCTCGATTGCTCGCCGCACCTTGTTCAGGTCCTCATCCGAAAGCTCGTGCATCCGGATGTCGGGGCTCACGCCCGTCTCGGCGAGTATCTCCCGCGAACTCGAGGCCCCGATCCCATGGATATAGGTCAGCGCTACCTCGACCCGCTTGTTGTTCGGCAAGTCAACGCCTGCTATGCGTACCATCTTCTCCTACCCCTGCCGCTGTTTGTGCTTGGGGTTGCGCTTGCAGATCACCCGGACGACGCCCCGGCGACGGATGATCTGGCAATGCTCACAGATTCGCTTAACGCTCGATCTTACTTTCACTTCCGCACCCTGTTCTTCTGTTCTGGAGCAGCCTCAGAAGATATCGTAGCTGCCGCGAAGATCAATGCCGGCTCGCCAGAGCTGGCGAGGGCGCCGCCCCCAAACACCTGTTTGCTCACTTGTAACGGTACGTGATCCGCCCCCGCGTCAGATCGTACGGCGAGAGCTCCACCTGCACCTTGTCTCCCGGCAGAATGCGGATGTAGTGCATCCTGATCTTCCCCGAGATGTGCGCCGTGATCTCGTGACCGTTCTCCAGCTCAACGCGGAACATCGCGTTGGGTAGAGCTTCGACCACCGTACCGGTCATCTGGATCGAATCTTCCTTTGCCAACCCGCTACGCCTTTCCTCAACCCGTCCGCGATGGAGCCACGGTCAGAACGCGTGGCCCGTCGGCCGTTATGGCGACCGTATGCTCGAAGTGGGCCGACACCGTGCCGTCCGCAGTGACGACAGTCCACTCGTCGGGCAGCGTACGAATCTCGCGGCCGCCCATGTTGAACATCGGCTCGATGGCGAGGACGAGTCCCGGCTGTAGCCGGAGGCCCTCACCGGATCGTCCGTAGTTGGGCACCTGGGGATCTTCGTGCGGTCGGTTGCCGATCCCATGGCCCGTGAGCTCCCGCGGCACGCCGTAACCGGCTTTCCGACCGACCCGCTCGATCGCGGCGCTAATGTCTCCGATTCGCGAGCCGGGCCGGGCGGCCTCGACGCCACGCTTCAAGGCACGCTGCGTCACCTCGAGCAACTGCTGCACGTCGTCGCTGATGTCGCCAACCGACTGTGTCAGTGCACCATCGCCGAAGTACCCATCGTAGCAGACGCCCACGTCGATACTCACGACGTCGCCCTGTTGCAGCACGCGTGAGGGCGAAGGGATCCCGTGAACAACCTCCTGGTTGACACTGGTGCAGAGCGTCGCCGGGAACCCGTATAGGCCCTTGAACGCCGGAGTCGCTCCGTCGTAGCTATGGATCCGCTCTTCCGCCCAGCTATCGAGATCGGCGGTGCTTACACCGGGCCGGACCATGTCGGCGATCCGATGGAGTACGTCGGCCACGATCTCGCAGGCGTGCGCGATAACTTCAATCTCCTCGTCGGTCTTCAGCGTGATCACGAACCGCCGACCACTGCGAGCAGCTTCTCGTACACCTCGTCCACCGACCCGACCGCGGCTAGTTGACGCAAGGCGGAACTCTCTGTGTACCAGCGCAGCAGCGGCTCGGTGTGCTCGTGATACACACGCAACCGAACTCGTACCGTTTCCTCTCGATCGTCCTCGCGCGTCTCCAGTTCGTTCCCACATTCGTCGCACTTCGCAGCGACGGCAGGCGGATCCGAATGCACGTTGAAGACGGCCCCGCATTTCGGGCAGACGCGGCGACCGGCGAGACGGCGAATCAACTCGTCTTCCGGCACGTCGAAGTAGACGACGGCGTCCAGCTTCATCTCCCGCTCTTCCAGCAGCCCTTGAAGTCCCTCCGCCTGGGCGACAGTGCGCGGGAAGCCGTCGAGGATGAATCCGGCGGCCGCTTCCGGGCCGCTCAACGCCTCACGCACCAGCCCCAGCACGACTTCGTCGGGCACGAGCTCCCCGGCATTCATATAGCGCTCGGCGTCTTTGCCCAGCGGCGAAGCGCGGCGCACCGCCTCCCGAAGTATGTCGCCCGTCGCGTACTTCGGCACCCCGTGGTGGGCCGCCAGCCGTTCGCCTTGCGTCCCTTTGCCGGAGCCCGGAGGACCTAAGAGAACCAAGTTCATATTCCCCTCATCGATAATCACATATACCTTTGCCGACCCCGATACTTCACCCGACCCTTCTTCATGAAGCCCTCGTAGTGGCGCAACAGCAAGTGCTGCTGCATCTGCTGAACGGTGTCGAGCGCTACACCGACGACGATCAGCAGGGCGGTACCACCGAAGAAGAAGAGTTGGATGTCAAACCAGGCGAAGATTAGGAACGGCACCAGCGCGATCGCCGCCAAGAACAGAGAGCCCGGTAGGGTGATACGGGAGAGCACATAGTCGATGTACTCCGCCGTTCTCCCTCCCGGCTTCACACCCGGTATGAAGGCGCCCTGCTTGTTCAGGTTCTCGGCAAGATCGACTGGGTTGAAGATGATCGCGGTGTAGAAGTAAGTGAAGAAGACGATGAGCAGCGAATAGGTGATATAATAGAGTGTATTGCCCGGCTGGAACAGCTCCGATATCGCCGCCATGAACGGCACGTTCGAGAATGACGCGACGGTGCCGGGTACGACGATGATCGACTGAGCGAAGATGATCGGCATCACGCCAGCCGAGTTGATGCGCAAAGGTATGAACGATTTCTGGCCTTCGCGAATACGCCCGCGCCCTACAACTTTCTTTGGTATCTGGACGGGGATCTTGCGCGCGGCCATCGTGACGGCAACCGTCCCTGCGATCACGCCGATCATCACGGCGAGCAAGGCAGCCAGCTTGAAGGCGCTGATCGTGCCCACCGACAGCGCCTCGAGCGTACGGGCGACGGCGTTGGGGAACCCCTCGACGATTCCGAAGAAGATCAGTAACGACATACCGTTGCCGATACCACGCTCGGTGATCTGCTCGCCCAGCCACATGATGAAGACGCCGCCAGCGACGAGAGTCAGCACCGTGGTGAAGCGGAAGAGTAAGCCGGGTGCCGGGACGATGGGGCTCTGGGCGCCCGGCTGGCTCTCGAGGAAGATCGCGTAGGCATAGCCCTGCAGCAGGCAAAGCAGGACGGTCGTATAACGCGTCCACTGGTTCAGCTTCTTTCGGCCTTCCTCGCCCTCCTTCTGCAACTTCTCGATGGTCGGGAAGACCGCAGCGAGCAGCTGGAACATGATGCTGGCGGAGATGTAGGGCATGATGCCCAGCGCGAAGATCGTGGCGCGCTGGAGGCCTCCGCCGACGAACATGTCGTAGAGCCCGAAGAGCGTTCCCTGCAGCTGGCTAGCCAGATCTCGGAGCGACACCACGTCCACGCCTGGCACCGTTATGTGGGCACCGAGGCGATAGACCGCCAAGCAGAGCAAGGTGAAGAGGATCTTCTGCTTGAGTTCCGGGGCGCGGAGGAGATTCTGGACGGGGTTGGTCATTACTTAGCCTCGTTTGCCTCACCGCCGGCTTTCTCGATCTTCTCACGAGCGGAGGCGCTGAACGCGTTGGCGGTCACTCTGATCGCGCGACCGATCTCGCCGTACCCGAGTATCTTGACGGGTCGACGGAGCGACCTGATCAATCCAGCGGTCTTCATCGCCTCAGGACCCGCCTCGTCGCCCTGCAGGCGCTCGAGCTGGCCGACATTGACGACCTGGTACTCGACGCGTCTGTAGGGGCGGAAGCCCCGTTTGGGAAGCCTGCGCTGCAGGGGCATCTGGCCGCCCTCGAACCTCGGCTTGGTCCGGCCGCCGGAGCGTGACTTGTGCCCCTTGTGGCCGCGTCCGGCGGTTTTTCCTACACCCGAACCGGTGCCACGACCGAGGCGTTTCGAAGCTCGCTTGATCCCCTTGGGAGGTTTTATCGAATCTAGATGCGTCATCTATCTCAGGTTCCCTTCTTGGCTTCCTCCGACTCGGGCAGCACCTCGACCAGGTGCCTGACCTTGAACAACATGCCGCGGATTGCTGCGTTGTCGGGCTTGATCACCGTGTGCTGATGCTTGAGGCCGAGAGCCTCGAGCGTGCGGCGGATCTTGGGCGGCGCTCCCAGCCCGCTCTTGACCTGCCGGACCCTCAGCTTACTCACCACGACCTCCGCGCAGCTGTTCGACGGGTACTCCGCGCTCCCAGGCCGCCTGTTCCGCAGTTACCAGGCTGACCAGGCCGTTCATCGTGGCGCGCACCAGGTTGACCGGGTTGTTCGACGAGCCGAGGCTCTTGGTCAGGATATCTTGAACGCCGGCGCACTCGAGCACGGCTCGCACGGGGCCGCCGGCAATCACACCGGTGCCCGGGCCCGCCGGCCGCAGCAGCACCCTGCCGGAGCCGTGATGCCCGATGATCTCGTGCGGGATCGTTCCGTGGCGCACGATGGGCACCTGGACCATGTTGCGTCGCGCCTGTTCGAAGCCCTTGCGAATCGCCTCGGCGACTTGGTTCGCCTTGCCGAGGGCGGTGCCGACGCGACCCTGTTGGTCGCCGGCGGCGACGAGCGCGGTGAACGAGAAGCGCCGTCCGCCCTTCACCACCTTGGCAACGCGATTGATGTATATGACGTTCTCGACAAGCTCGCTCTCCCGCTCCCGGGGTCGCTTCTCCCGCCTGTCCCGCTTGTCCCGGCCTTCACGCTGAGTGGCCACTAGATTGTAAGCCCTCCCTCGCGCGCGCCTTTGGCAAACGCCTGAACGCGCCCGTGATAAGGGTAGCCTGCCCGGTCGAAGACGGCCCGCTCGATTCCCTTCGCCTTGGCACGCTCGGCCATCAACTGGCCGGCGATGCGACTCTGAACCGTTTTGCGCTGATCGTCCTCGATCCTCGATTGCACATCCTTCGACCGGGTCGAGACACCCGTTATGCAGATACCCAGATCGTCGTCGATCAGCTGTGCCTCGATGTGACGCAGCGTGCGTCGAACGACCAGCCTGGGGCGCTCCGCAGTTCCGCGAACTTTCTTCAGAATGCGGAAATGACGGCGCTGGCGGGCCAGTACCCGCCAATCCGCCTTCCCGTGTACCCGTTTCCGCTTCAGTCTCGATATCGACATCAGATCGCCGTCTTGCCCGCCTTGCGACGGACCTGCTCCCCCTGGTACCTGATCCCTTTGCCCTTGTAGGGCTCCGGCGGCCGGAGGCCGCGGATCTCTGCCGCCGCCTGACCGACCTTCTCCTTGTCCACGCCCGAGACCGTCACCAGCGTCGGCGATTCGATGCCGAGGTTGACGCCCTCGGGCGGATCGTAGGTGATCGGGCGTGAGTAGCCGAGATGGAAGCGGAGCGATTTGCCGGCCGCCTCAGCCCGGTAGCCCACGCCAACGATCTCGAGCTTCCGTTCGAAACCTTCAGTCACGCCCGTTACCATGTTGAACAGCAGCGAACCGGCAAGGCCGTGCAGAGCGCGATGGTCGCGACGATCGCTCGCCCGGCTCACCCGCAATTCGCCGTTCTCGTGGACGACTTCGGTCGCGGCGTGAAAGTCCCGCGCGATCTCGCCTTTGGGACCCTTGATATTCACCCGCTGGCCCTCGACCGTGATCGTAACCCCGTCCGGTACCTTGATAACCCGCTTGCCGATACGCGACATAGCTCGCTCTCCGCCGACTCAGTGGACCACCGCGATGAGCTCGCCACCGACGTTCGCCGCACGGGCCTCACGATCGGTGAGGATGCCCCGGCTGGTCGAGAGGATCGCCACTCCCAAACCACCGCGCACCCGCGGGATCTCGGTCGTTCCCACATAGTTGCGCCGACCAGGCCGCGAGATCCGCCGCAGCTCCCTGATTACCGGCTTGCCGTCCGGCGTGTACTTCAGGTAAAGCCTGATGATGCTCCGCTGCCCCTCGTCGATGACCTTGATACTCTCGATGAAGTGCGCGTCGACCAACTTCTTGGCGATCTCCACTTTGATTCTCGAGATGGGCACATCGACTCGTCTGTGTCCGGCGTGCAGCGCGTTGCGGACACGAGTGAGCATATCTGCTATCGGGTCAGTCATCGTCATCGCGTTTCATCCACTACAAGAGAATAGCCGTCAGCCTACCAACTGGACTTGCGCACCCCGGGAAGCTCACCGTCCAATGCCATGTTGCGGAAGCAGATGCGACACAAACCGAACTTCCGGATGTACGCCCGGGCTCGCCCGCATCTGCGGCACCTGTTGTAGGCACGAACATTGAACTTCCTCCGTCTTCTCGTCTTCTCGATCAGAGCTTTGCGCGCCATCGCATCACCAGTTGCTTGAGAGATTAGAATCCGCTAGACGACCACAGGCTCGACCCCGCGGAAAGGCATCCCCATTTCGCGTAGCAAAGCCATGGCCTCTTCATCCTTGTCCGTCGAAGTCACGAACGTGATGTCCAGCCCGTGGATCTTCTGAATCTTGTCATAGTCGACCTCGGGGAAGATCACCTGCTCTTTAATGCCGACGGTGTAGTTACCGCGTCCATCGAAGGAGTCGGGTGACAGCCCGCGGAAGTCGCGTACTCTTGGGACGGCGATATTGATGAAGCGATCCAGGAACTCGAACATCTGAGCGCCACGCAGGGTGACGCTGGTCCCGACCGGCATCCCCTCCCGTAACCCGAAGTTTGATATGGCCTTACGAGCTCGGGTGACGATCGGCTTTTGCCCGCTGATCGCTGTCAGCGCCTCGACAACCGAGTCGAAGAGCTTCGGCTCCCGCGCCGCGTCGCCGACACCGACGTTGATGACGATCTTCACCAAGCCTGGTATCTGGTGCGGGTTGGCAAAGCCAAACTCGTCAGCGAGCTTCGACCGTACCGTAGTTTCGTAATGCTCCTGCAACCTCGGCTTCATCATCAGCCTTCCGTTGTCGGGATCGGCGTGCTGCAACGCACACACATCCGCTCCAGCGTACCGTCCGCGTCATGCCTCCTGCGCACACGCGCCGGTCCCTTACAATGCGGGCAGACCAGCATGACGTTCGACGCGTGGATCGGCGCCTCGAACGTGACTATTCCGCCCTCCGGGTTAGCCTGCGAGGGGCGCTGGTGCCGTGTACGCATGTTCACCCCTTCGATGACCACGCGGTTTCGCCTGGGTTCCACGCGCAGCACTCGCCCTTCCGACCCTTTGTAGTTGCCGGCTATAACGGCAACCTGATCTCCTCTACGAACGTGCATCTTCCAGCCCTCAGACGACCTCGGGGGCCAAAGACACGATCTTCATGAACCGCTTGTCGCGCAGTTCGCGTCCGACGGGACCGAAGATTCGTGTTGCCCGGGGCTCGCCCTGGTCGTTTATCAAGACAGCGGCGTTGTCGTCGAAACGGATGTAGGACCCGTCCCGGCGGCGCTGTTCCTTGGCCGTTCTTACAACCACGGCCTTAGTTATCTCACCCTTTTTGACCGTACTGCTCGGGATAGCATCCTTGATGGTGACGACGATGATGTCACCCATCCTGGCATAGCGACGTTTGCTGCCTCCCAGCACTCGGATGCAGAGCGCCTCCTTAGCTCCGGAATTATCGGTAACCCGTACAATCGATTCCTGCTGAATCATCGCTCTACCACGTTTCTCATGCGTGCACGGGCTAGTCCGGCCTGCGGACGATCTCGACCAAACGCCAGCACTTCTTTGCCGACTGCGGTCGTGTCTCCATGATCCGCACGAAATCGCCGGTACGCGCCTGGTTCTCTTCGTCGTGCGCGTAATATTTCTTGTGCCGCGTGACCTGTTTGCCGTACAGCGGGTGTGCGAAACGCCTCTCGACGCTGACCACGATGGTCTTGTCCATCCGGTCGCTCACCACCGACCCAACTCTCGTTTTACGCTGGCCTCGAGTCATGCGTCGTCACTTCTCCTTGGCAGCACGAGCCGCCTGCAACTGGCGCTCGTGCCTAATCGTCTTCAGCCTTGCGAGGTCGCGCCGTATCTGCCGGATCCTCATCGGGTTCTCGATCTCTTCGTAGGCGGACTTCATTCGCAGGTTGAAGAGCTCGTCCGTCAGTTCCTCGATCATCCGCTCGATGTCGGCGTCCGCCAATTCACGAATCTCGTCAGCTCGCATCAGAGGCCCCCGGACCCGCGACTGATGAATCGCGTCTTGACGGGCAGTTTGGCCGAGGCCAGTTCCATCGCCCGGCGGGCAATGTCCTCCGGTACACCCTCGAGCTCGAACATCACCCGACCCGGCTTCACCGGGGCGACCCAACCCTCGGGGCTGCCCTTCCCCTTACCCATGCGGGTCTCGGCCGGCTTCTTGGTGATCGGCTTGTCGGGGAAGAGGCGAATGAACACCTTGCCGCCCCGCTTAATATGCCGGGTCATAGCGACGCGGGCGGCCTCGATCTGCCGGGCCGTTATCCAAGCGGGCTCCAACGTCTGCAGCCCGTACTGGCCGAAGGCGACCCGATTGCCGCGGGTCGCCTTGCCGCGCACCCGACCCTTCTGCTGTCTACGCCATTTAATTCGTTTTGGAGCCAGCATCCCCGTTTCCTAGTCTATCCCGTGCCCCGGCCACCGGCCGTGTAGGTCTGACCCTTGCGATCTTCAACGACCTCGCCCTTAAAGACCCAAACCTTGACGCCGATCGGACCGAACGTCGTCTTAGCTGTCGAGCGGGCGTAGTCGACATCGGCGCGCAGCGTGTGGAGAGGAACACGACCCTCGTGGTACCCCTCGGTCCTGGCGATCTCTGCACCGCCAAGACGTCCCGAGCACTGGATCTTGATTCCGCCGGCACCCATGCGCATCGCCTGCTGAACCGCTCGCTTCATTGCCCGGCGGAAGGCGATCCGCTGCACGAGCTGGAACGCCACGTTGTCGGCTACGAGCTGCGCCTCGATCTCGGGTCGCTTGATCTCTTCCACATTGATCGCCACTTCGGCCTTCGTCAGCACGGCCAGCTCGTCCCGCAACTTGTCGACCTCTGCGCCACGCTTACCGATCACGACGCCGGGACGGCCGGTGTTGATCGTCACCACGATCTTGCCGGGCTTGCGCTCGATCTCGACCGATGAGATCGCTGCGTGACCGAGTCGCGCCTTGAGGTAGTTACGGATCTTCTCATCCTGCTCGATGAGGTCCCCGAGCTCGCCCTCCGCATACCAGCGGGACTTCCACTGCTTAACGACTCCAAGCCGGAACCCGAGCGGATGTGTCTTCTGGCCCATGCTATTCCTTCCGATCGACGATCACTGTGACGTGACTCGTGCGCTTGTTGATCGGGCTGGCACGGCCCATGGCACGCGCCTGCCATCGCTTGTACGTCGGCCCTTGGTCGACGTATGCACCCTTGACGTACAGTTCGTCGACGTCGAGACGCTCACCCTGCTCGTCCGCCTTGACTATCGCGTTGGCCACCGCCGACCTGAGAAGCTTGTCGATCGTCGTGGCGGCCTTCTTCTCGCTGAACTGCAGCGTCGCGTAGGCTTCGTTGACGTCCTGGCCACGGATCAGATCGGTGATCAGCCGCATCTTCCGTGGCGACTGACGAACGAAGCGCGCAATAGCTTTCGCTTCCATCATCAGCTGACCTTGGCCCGCTTATCTGCCATCTTGCCGCCGTGTCCGCGGAACAGACGCGTCGGCGCGAACTCGCCCAGCTTATGGCCGACCATGTTCTCGGTGACGTACACCGGTATGAACTTGTTCCCGTTATGGACTGCGAGCGTATGTCCGACGAAATCCGGTGTAATGGTCGAGCGGCGCGACCACGTCTTGATCACACGCTTTTCACCGCCTTCGTTCATCTGGAGGATCTTCCTTAGCAGATGTTCGTCGACGAACGGGCCTTTTCTTACGCTTCTTGCCATAGACGCTCCGGCTAGCTGCCGAGTCCTATCATAACCGTACGCTACCGCGTCGCTTTTCCGCGCCGGCGACGGCGTACGACGAGCTTATTCGACTTCTTGTGCGGGTCACGCGTCTTACGGCCCTCAGGTCTGCCCCAGGGGCTTACCGGCGGTCGACCACCCGACGCCTTACCCTCGCCACCACCGAGTGGGTGATCCACCGGGTTCATTGCCACACCGCGGACCTTCGGCCGGCGACCGGCCCAGCGCGTGCGCCCCGCCTTGCCCCACGCGACGTTCTCGTGGTCGGCATTGCCCACCTGGCCGATCGTGGCCATGCAGTCCGCCGGCACCATTCGTACTTCGGTAGACGGGAGCCTCAGAGTCACGTGCTTGCCCTCCTTGGCCACCACCTGCGCTCCGCCCCCGGCGGAACGGATCATCTTGCCACCGCGACCCGGCACCAGTTCCACGTTGTGGACGGTAGTCCCCAGCGGGACTTCCTTCAGAGGCACCGCGTTGCCGCGACGGATTTCGCTCCCCGGTCCAGCCACCACCGTGTCGCCGACTTTCATTCCACGGGCGTGGAGGATATAGCGCTTCTCTCCGTCCGCGTAGTGGATCAGGGCGATGTTGGCCGACCGGTTCGGGTCGTACTCGACCGCCGCGACCTTACCGGGCACGCCAGTCTTATTGCGCTTGAAATCGATCCGGCGGTAGCGCCGCTTGTGGCCGCCGCCGCGCCGCCGTGTCGTAATGTGCCCATGGTGGTTACGCCCACCCGATTTCTTCATGGGCCCGAGCAACGACTTCTCAGGCTTGCTCCGCGTGATCTCGTCGCTGTCGACCAGCGAGCGGAAGCGTGAGCCGGGTGTCGTCGGTTTGAGTTTCTTGATCGCCATGCCTAGAGCCCTTCAAAGACCTCTATCGTCTCACCCTCGGCGAGCGTCACGAGGGCCTTCTTCCAGTTGGGCCGCTTGCCGACGTGCGTACCGCGGCGGCGCCACTTGCCGCGCAGGTGGGCCGTTCGGACCTGCTTTACATGCACGTCGAACAGATGTTCAACGGCGTATTTTATCTCGAGCTTGTTCGCGTCGCTCAGCACCTCGAAGGCATACTGATTGTTCTCCATCTGGCTCGCCGTCGTCTTCTCCGTGATGATCGGGCGAACGAGGATCTGTCGCGGATCACGCATCGGCGGCCTCCTCGGATGCTTGCGTCGCCTGCACCCCCAGCGCGCTCTCCTCGATGACGACAGAATCAGCCCAGAGTACGTCGTAGGCCGACTCGTTGCCGTAGGGCCGCACCTCGACGTTAGGCAGATTGCGAGCCGACAGGAACACGTTCTCCCGTCGCTCGGCGGTCAGGATCAGCACTTTCTCGTCTGCGATACCGAGCTTGTCCAGCAACTTCGCCAGTTCTCGAGTCTTGGGGCTCTCCATCGAGAGGTCCTCGAGGACGATGACCCGGTCCTCGACCGCACGGGCGTTGAATGCCGAGCGCCTGGCGAGCCGCCGGACCTTCTTCGGCAGGTCGAGCCGATAAGAGCGCTGCGTGGGCGGAAAGACGACGCCGCCGCCTCGCCAGATCGGTGACCGGATACTCCCCACACGAGCACGCCCCGTCCCCTTCTGGCGCCACGGCTTGCGGCCACCGCCCCTGACCTGCGAGCGGGTCTTGGCCACTGCCGTGCCCTGGCGAAGGTTGGCGAGGTGCGCCTTCACCGCTGCATGGAGCGATGCCTCGTGCACGACTCCGTCGAACGGGTCGGCCGGCAACGTCCGTGCGCTGCCCGCTTTGCCGTCGGCTTTGAAGTACCGAGCCTTCAGTGATACCGTCATCGTTCTTTCAGTTTCTATCTTGTCAGGCGACCGCTATCCGTCACTGTTTGCCGATGAACAGCCAGCCGTTGCGCGCACCTGGAACCGCGCCCCTCACGAACAGCAGGTTGCGCTCCGCATCGATCTTCACGACCTGCAGGTTGCGCAACGTCTTGCGCTGGTTTCCCATCTGGCCGGCCATCTTCCGACCCTTGATTACGCGCGACGGGTCGGTACCCGGCCCGATAGAGCCGGGCGAACGGGGCGCGGGGTGTCCGTGCGTCTTCGGGAAACCACTGAACCGGTGGCGTTTTACGACGCCCTGGAAGCCCCGACCCTTGGTGCGCCCCGTGACCTTTACCCGCTCACCTTCGCTGAACATCTCGACGGTGAGCACCTGGCCCACCCGTATACCCGGCTCGACCTCCTCAGCCTGAGCCTCGGCCCCGGCTTCGCCTTCGGCGGCCTCAGTCGCTTCCGGTTCAGGGGCAGCCTCGGTCATCGGGAGCGGCGAGTGCGGCTCATCCGCCAGCACATCATCTTCCCCCAGCCGGAACTCGCGAACGATAATCGGCACGTGGTCGAGCCCCGCCTTCTCCGAATGACCGAGACCCGGCTTGCGGGCCCGCTTCAGCTTCCGGCGCCCGAAGCCGAGCTGCACGGCACGATAACCGTCCCGTTCTTCCGTCTTGACCTGGATGATCGGGCAAGGGCCCGCCTCGATCGCCGTCACCGGAACCGCGGTTCCGTCATCCGCGAACAGCTGGGTCATGCCGATCTTCTTGCCTATTAGCCCAAGCATACTGCGTCTTACTCTTCCGCCTATCAGTTACTCGGCCAGTCGTAATCAGTAATCAGTTATCAGTGATCACCGATTACCGTTCTGGACCTAGTCTACCTTGATCTCCACATCGACACCGGCGGGTAGGTCGAGCTTGGTCAGCGCGTCTACCGTCTGCGGCTTTGAATCGAGTATGTCGATCAGCCTCTTATGCGTCTTCAACTCGAACTGCTCGCGGGATTTCTTGTCGATGTGCGGGCTGCGCAGCACCGTCCACCGCTGTCGACGCGTCGGCAATGGAATCGGCCCCCGAACGGTCGCCCCGGTCTTCTGCGCCGTCCGCACGATGTCAGCCGCGGTCTGGTCGATCACAGCGTGATCGAAAGCCTTGAGCCTTATCCTGATATTCCCTGACATAGCAGTCCGTCTGTGTCGGTGGTCGGTGGTCGGTAGTCAGTGGTCGTGTTTACCGACCACCGGCTGCTGACTACCGACTACCGGTCTCTACTCCAGTATCTTTGTCACCACGCCGGCGCCGACCGTGCGACCGCCCTCGCGGATCGCGAACCGCAAGCCTTCCTCCATCGCGATCTGCGTGATCAGTTCGATCGTCATCGTCAC
>JASFTI010000020.1:0-21132 GCA_050053635.1 Gemmatimonadales bacterium | reverse complement strand
TGCTCGTGCCTACTGTCCTAATGGGAATGACTTTCCCTCTCGTCAGCAAGATATACACGAGAAACGTCGACGTGGTGGGTAGCGCGTTGGGCGATGTCTATTCGGTCAACACGATTGGAGGGGTTTTTGGATCCGTGATGGCCGGTTTCGCGCTGATCCCTGTTCTGGGTGTGCAAAACGGCATCATCGTGATTGCCTGCCTCAATGTGATAATCGGCGGAGTACTTATCCTAGCCGAGCCATCGATGAAACATGCTACCAGGGCGATCATGGCGCTCGGGTTGGGTCTAACGTGCATCGCTGCAGGGATCTTCTACACGACACGTGGCCCGATCATCCTAACATCCTACTACGAAGGCATCGAAGGCCCCGAGGTTCTGTCTTATGAGGAAGGAATAGGTGGCACCGTCAAAGTATATCGAGACAAGTGGGACGATAAGGTCTTGAGTATTAACGGATTCCCGGTAGCGGGGACGGGACTCGAACCGCAGGACGCACAGAAGGCGTTGGCGCATCTGCCCCTGCTCTTGAGTAACGTGCCCTCCCCAAGGGTGAACATAGTAGGCTTCGGAGCAGGGGGTACATCCTGGGGGGTGATGCAGTACAACGTGAGAGAGGTGGATTGTGTCGAGCTCGTACCGGCCGTGGTAGACGCTGCGAACTGGTTCCCGGAAATCAATCACGGTGTGCTTAGCGAACCCGCCTTCGACTTGATAATGGGAGATGGGCGAAATTACGCCTTGGTGACCGACAACGTATACGATGTGATAACGATCGATGCCACGTCTCCCAAGATGGCTGGTAACGGCAGCCTCTACGCTCTCGAGTTCTATGAACTGCTGCAGGAGCGACTATCCGATGATGGGCTGCTCGTTCAGTGGGTACCTTTCCACCTGCTGTCGGATCGGGAAGTGAGGATGATAGCGAAGACCTTTGTTACGGTGTTTCCTCATACGACCCTCTGGTTCACACCACTAAGGCAATACTTCGTTTTGGTCGGAACACAAAAGGAGCTGGAGATCGACTTTGGATCCCTGAGTGACAAGCTGGCCATGAGAGATGTCCAGCGTGACCTCGAGCTGCTCCATGTGACTGGTCCCATCGATGTACTGGGCTGGTTTGTGATGGGCGAAGAGGCGCTAGCCGAGTACGTCGGCGCGGCGAGTTTGAATACGGACAATCATCCTTACCTAGAGTTCACACCGGCGATGGCTTACTTCGTATCGGGCACGTACCGAGTGCAGAACAAGGTGACCGCGTGGGAGCTGAGAGAGAGCGTACTGCCTTTCTTGGTCAATATGGGAGAGACCGAAGAGGAAGTCGCAGCGGTGGCAGAAAGGGTACAGAGGCGGTTTGAGGCTACACAGCACAGTATCAGAGGAGACGTTTATAACTTCTTGGACATGCGAGAGCAGGCGACGGCCGAATACAGCACGGCTCTACGGATAGATCCGCAGGAGAAGAATTGGCTGCATCCAATATGGCGTGAAGGTAGGCCCCGAAGATAGTCGTCGACGCGTCTACCGGGCGCTCAGCAGCGCTCTCCCGCCATCGATCGTGTGTATCCCTCCCGTGATCCAGCTCGCCTCATCCGAGCATAGGAAAGCGCAGAGCGCCGCGATCTCTTCCGGCCGACCCACTCGCCCCAGCGGGTGCGTCGTCTTCGAGTGCTCGAGGAACGCATCGTAGTCCGGCACCATGTCCGCCACCGTGTGCAACTCGGTGACCACGACGCCAGGGTTCACCGCGTTCACCCGCACACCGTGCGGCGCCAGCTCGAGAGCCACGCACTGAGTGAACATGTCGACAGCCGCCTTCGATGCGCAGTAGGCCAGCAGGTTGCCGTAGGGCCGAATACTGGTGACCGATGAGACGTTGACGATGGCACCACCGCTCTCGATCAGGTGCGGCGCCACGTGGCGGGTGACGTAATAGACGGAGTCGACGTTCGAAGCGAACAGACGTTCCCATTCGTCGGGTGGCGTATCGAGGACGCCACCTTTCCCGATCACACCCGCCGCGTTGATCAGGTAGTCGATGCGGCCTAGCCGCTCGGCGCAGTTCTCGACCGCGGCGCGAACCTGTTCATCCGAGCGGACATCGGCGGCGGTGTGGTGCTCGAACGTCTCTTCCAGCCGTTCCGCACGGCGTGCCACGGCAAAGACCGACGCGCCCTCCTCGCTGAACAGCGCGGCGCAGGCTCGCCCGATCCCGCTCGAGGCGCCGGTCACGAACGCGACCTTGTCACGAAAGCGCATAGCTCCTCCTGAGTTCGCTGTGGGCGGAGCCAGCTTACTGCGGCGCGCGACGGTCGACAACCCACGAAAGAAGACCGGCGCCGCGACCGTTCGGTCACGACGCCAGCGTCCCGTGAGGCCCGCTGATAGCCTTAGGGATTCAAATAGTAGTTGACCTTAATGCTGAAGTAGTTTTCGCCCTCCGTCTTGCGCAGAGTATCGAGGTCGCCGAGCGGGTCGAACTCGCCGGTGTGGTCGTACTTCGTCTTGCTGGACGACCAGACGAAGAAGAGCGTCGAGCCGGCGACGTACTCCCAGCGCAGCACGACCGTCGACCGGAACTGCTTGAAGTTGAAGTTCGGGTCGTCGAACGACAGGTCTATCTCGCCGTCGCGGTTCAGGTCGACGTTGTAGGTACCGGGAGTCTCGGGGTCGGTGCTCGGCACATAGGTCAGCTGATCGCCCTCGAACCGATCGAACCGGTCGTCGTAGTTCGCTGCCTGGGGGTCGACGACCTCGCTGAAGGCGCTGTAGTCGCCGGCGGAGATGAAGGGTTGCGCGTACAGCTGCAGGCTGAGGTTCGGCGTGAAGGTCCAATCGAGCCGCGTGGTCAGATAGACAGTCTGCTGGTCGAGCACGCCCATGAGGTAGCGAGTCGAGCCCAAAGCCTCCTGTGCCGTAACCCACGCCCAATCGTCGTGCGTCTTGTCGTACTCGGGGCCGAGTGTGAGGCGCAGGTTCGCCCGCGGGCGCCAAGAGACGAATGCGAAGCCGCCTCGGGATGTCGACCGCTCGTCGTCCATCCACTGGAAGGTCCCCATCTCCACGACGATGGGCTTGCGGTCGTCGCTGTAGAAGCCCAACCACCAGTTCCAGGAACCGGGCGCCAGCATCGAAGGGCCGCCGCGCAGCACGCTGGTGCTGGTGGACTCGAACTGCCGGTTGATCCCCCCGAAGCCGCCCCAATAGTTGAGCAAGGTGAAGCCGCCGTTGATGTTCGTGCCCGTCGCGGTCCGCTCACCACCGAACGTCTGCCAGTTCCAGGCGTTCCAGTTGATGCTGTAGCGTCTGAAGATCTTGCCGTGGTCGTTCTCACGGTACTGAATCCAAGCACTGTTGCGCCAGACATCCGCTTGGCGCTGGAAGCCGATGTCGTTGACCTCGAAGCCCGGCGACACCCAGTTGCTGGCGAGCGAGCCGCGCCAATGGCGGCCGCCGATCTTCCTGAAGCTGAACGACCCGCTGGAGCCCGACAGGCTGGTCCGGGTGGGGTCGTAGTCGAGATGGTCGGCATCGGGGCGCTGGAAGTAGCGGGCGGAGCTGGTCTGGGTCGCATCGATCGCGAGCTGCGAACCTGTGACGTACGAGGCGAGCAGCTGGCCGCGCAGCTCCCAGTCGCCACCCCAGAGGCGGTGGCGCGCGTCGATCCCCCCGGAGTACGCACTCCCGCGTAGGTTGGAAAGGGAATTCGGCAGCTGCCGGTTCGTCGCCGTGACGATCGCACCGACAGCGCTAGCGCCGTCGTTGAAGTCTTTCTGCACACGGGCGACGCCGTAGTTGGTGAGCGGCTCGACGACGTCCTCGTGCCGGACTCCATCGACATCGATAATTACGGCGTTCTCCTGGGCTGTGACAGCGTCGAGCACGCCGACCGACCAACCGCTCGCCGACTTACCCGACAGCTTGGCGGCGCCGATGATCGTCGTGTTGTCCGGGTAGTCCACGTGGCCGCCACGGGAGTCGGCCGAGCCCTGCGGGCGGCGCCCGATGCGCCGCGAGTAGAACAGCTGTTCCATCCCGTGACCACCGCCGCCCAGGCTGAACTGGAAGATGTTGGCACCTTCCAGGAAGAAGGGACGCTTTTCCGCGAAGAACGTCTCGAAGGCCGACAGGTTGACCACCGACGGGTCGGCTTCGACCTGGCCGAAGTCGGGGTTGAGCGTGAGGTTCAGCGTCAGGCTGTTGGTCAGCCCGTACCGCAGGTCGGCGCCGACACTGCCCTGGAACTCGCGACCCGTCTGGAAAGGGTTATCGGGATCGGCGATCGTGAAGCCCTGCGTCGCCACCGCGTAGGGCAAGACTTCGAGGCGACGCGGCGGCTGGATCCCATTGATGCCGACCAGTTCGCCGTACTCCGAGACCCAGCCCGAGGCGTCCTTGGGGATCGGTTTCCATTGCACGGTTTCGTTCTTGCGCTGGATGACGCGTTCGATATTGAAGCCCCAGGTCTGTTCCGGCGCTTCCGAGAAGCGAAGCTGCGAGAACGGAATCCGGAACTCCGCCACCCAGCCGTCAGCGTCGATGCTGGTGGCTACGTCCCAGACGGCGTTCCAGGAGTCGTCCTGGTTGGTGTCGTCGTAGCGGTAGCTATCTCGCTCCACCCCTACCGGGTTCACGCAGAACTCGAAGGCCGTGCGCCGGTCGTAGTAGGAATCGATCGATACGGCGATCCAATCCGACGCCGACCACTGGTCGCGACGCGTCAGCTCGCCGGTGATCTGGTCGGGCTCGCTGTCGTAGGCGCGGACCCCTATGTAGAGCGAGCCGTCGTCGTAGAGCACCCAGGCCCGGGTACGCTCCGTCGCCGGCTCTCCCTCTTCCGGGTCGCGCTGCACGAAGCCGATGAGCGGCTCAGCCAGCGCCCAGACGGCCTCATCCAGCTTCCCGTCGATCTCCGGCGTACCCGGGGTCGCGCGGCTGGCCAGGGCTCGGTAGAGCTCGGGATCGGGATCGGACTTCTTCTCGGGGTCTCCGTCCTCACTCGCCGAGGCGGGTGACGATACGATGGCGAGCAAGAGAGCTGCCAGGACCGCCGTGTGCAGATTCTGCGCCATTGTGCATATTCCACGCTACTCCCGGATTTCGTTGGTCTAGGCGGCTCCTTACCAGCGTCCCTCATCAGTGTTAGACGTCCCGAGGGTAGCGATGGTTGGCACCGGGGAGGGACGGACTTTCTTGCCCGCCCAGGCATGGTTTACTAGCTTCGCCGCATTCTTCGCCCACAACTCTCGGTACAGGAGTACGCACCCATGACCGAGCAACTCGACCACAGGTCGCTCTACAGGCTCCCGTGGAGCCTTCCCGACAATGCGATCTCGTGGCTGGAGCCCACCGCCGCCTGCAACCTCTACTGCGAGGGCTGCTACCGAACGAACGACCCGAACTCCCACAAGCCGCTGGACGAGATTGCCGACGATCTCGATCTCTTCATGCAGCTACGCAGTACGGACGGGATCTCGGTCGCGGGCGGTGACCCGCTCTGCCACCCCGATGTCGCAGAGATCGTGGCGATGATCGCCGGGCGTGGACTGAAGCCGATCCTCAACACGAACGGCTTGACCCTCAGCCGCGAGTTGCTCACGGAGTTGAAGCGAGCCGGGCTCTGGGGGCTGACGCTGCACATCGACAGCAAGCAGCGGCGGCCGCATTGGCGAGGCAAGAGCGAGGTCGAGCTGAACGAGCTGCGGCTGGAGCTGGCGCAGCTGATCGCCGAAGTGGGAGGCCTGTCCTGTGCCTTCAACTCTACCGTCTACGAGGATACGCTGGAGTCGGTGCCGGACGTGGTGGCCTGGGGTGCGAAGCACATCGATATCGTGCACGTGCTGGTCTTCATCGCCTTCCGGGCGGCGCTGATCGACGGCAAGTTCGATTATTACGTGAGGGGTGAGCGAATCGGGTTCGACGACATTCGCTACGCAGCGGACGGACAGCCGCGAGTCGACATTCTATCCACGGACATCCTGGCAACGATTCAGGACCGCTTCCCCGACTTCCGTCCCTGTGCCTACCTCAACGGCACGGAGAAGCCCGATTCATTCAAGTGGCTGCTGACCGGTCGGTTGGGGACCAAGGGTCAGGTCCACGGCTACGTGGGCCCCAGATTCATGGAACTCGCGCAAGTTAGTCATCATCTGCGACATGGACGGTACCTGGCATACAGCAGTCCCAGAGTTCACCGCCGCGGGCGCTCGATGCTGGCAACGGCAACGCTGGACGGCGGGGTCGCGCGCGCTGGAGCCGCCTACCTGCGCAACCCGCTGCGGCTGTTCCGGCGTCTGCACTACCAGTCGGTGATGATCATCCAACCGATCGACGTGTTGCCGGACGGGCGGCAGAACATGTGCGACGGCTGTCCGGACATGACCGTCTGGAACGGCCGGCTGGCGTGGTCGTGCCGCCTCGAGGAGCCGCTGAACCTCGGCGACTTCGTCCAAACGGTCCCGAGGCAGGCCCCCACTGATAGCCAATGAGCGAGACGACTGCGGCGCTCGGCGCTGAGACGACCGCCGAGCGGGGCGCCGCCGAGAATTCGCCTACCGCACCAGTGGGGCTCGTCGACAGGGTCGCGTCCGCCTACAACGTGCTGCTGGCCGCCGTCTGGGCAGTCTTGATCCCGCAGTGGTCGTACGCCGTCTGGCTCCTCCTGGCGCACGCCGCGGCGGCCGCGATTCCGAGCCTGCTGGCGCGCGCGCCCGGCCGACTGTCGCCCACGATCCGTGTGGCGCGCGATATCTATCCGCTCGTCTGGATCCTCGCCTTCTGGACCGAGTTGGATTTCATCCGTCCTCTGCTGCACGATGCGGCGTACGACCGGGTGATCGGGGCCATCGACGTGGCGGTCTTCGGCCGTCATCTCAACGAGGTCTGGATGCCGGCGATGCCCTGGGTGTGGTTCAGCGAGATCATGCACCTCGCCTACTTCGGCTACTACATGACGGTGATCATCCCGCTCCTCTATATGCTGTTCAAGGGCAGCCGGGAGATGAAGCAGGACATGACGTTCCGTGTAGTGCTCGTCTACTTCGCCTGCTACTGCTTCTACATCGCCTTCCCGGTGGACGGTCCACACTTCCTCAGCGAGCACTATGAGGGCCCTCTGCAGCAGGGGCTGTTCTATCGCGTGGATGCGGTGTTACAGGGCCAGGGGGACGCGCTGGGTTGCTCGTTCCCGAGCTCGCACGTGGCTGCCTCGACGACGATGGCCTATCTGGGCATCCGCTGGCTTTCCGGTCGGGCCGCCGCCCTGCTGGTGCTGGCCGCCGGGGGCGTGGTCCTGTCAACCGTGTACACGCAGCACCACTTCGCCATCGATTCTGTGGCCGGGGTTATCTGGGCGCTGTGGCTCAACCTAATGGTCGCACCGGCGCTCCTGAGCTGGCGGCGCCACGCTCGGCCGCTGCCAGCAGCGCGGCCTTCGCGCTGAGCTCGCCGTACTCCATTCGCTCGTAGGCTTCCGCGATCGTGCCTCCCACGGTGACCGCGCCGTGTCGCACGAGCAGGATGAGCTTCGCGCCACGGGCGGCCATGCCGCCGACCGCGGAGGCCAACTCGTCGGAGCCCGAGGGCCAGTAGGGGAGGCGGGCGATGGGGCCGAGGGATGCCGCTGCTTCGGGCAACATCGATGCCAGGTCGAGGTCTCTGATCCCCAGCGCTATGAGGGCTGGGGCGTGCGTGTGAATCACCGCGCCGACCCTCACGTCGGCCAGGTAGCAGGCGCGGTGTAGCGGCAGCTCCACGCTGGCGTCCGGGCTGAGTTCCGGCGCGGCGTTCAGATCGACGACCCGAATGTCGGATGCGTGTAGGCGCGACTTGTCCGCCGCGCGTGGGGTGATGTAGATGGCGTCTCTGTTGTGCAGGCGAGCCGACAGGTTGCCGCAGGAGCCGGCGATGAGTCCGGCCTGCCAGGCCCGTTTCCCGTGATAGCAGAGCAGCAGGCGGAGCGCCTCATCGTGGGCGGCGGCGGCCGGCTCGACGATAGCACGGCGGATGGGACCGAACAGCAGGCCGCTCTGTCCCACATGCCCGACCAGCCGTCGCGTGCCGCCGAGCCAAGGCGACAACACAGACATCATGACCTCCTTTTGACCTGGCAGTACAATATAGCCCATTTTTCCCGGAACCAGCAGGATAACCCGAAGGAAAGGAAAGGGCCGAGACGGACATGCCGTCTGTCATCGCACCGCTGACTCCGGTGTTCCGGGCCGTCGTCCGCACGGTCGTGCCCGAAGCGGACGAACTGAGCGACGCGGAGTGGGGCGAGCTTGCGGCGCTGGTCGACGAATCCCTTCGCGACCGGCCCGCCGAGCTACGGCGTCAACTGCGGCTGTTCCTGCGGCTGGTCGAGTGGCTGCCGCTCTTTCGCTACGGCCGCCGGTTCAGCGCTCTGGGGCCGGGTCGCCGGGCTCGTTTCCTGACCGGGCTTCAGAATCATCGGGCCGACCGGATCCGCCTCGGGTTCTGGGGCCTCAGGACCTTAGCGCTGCTGGGCTATTACGGCCGTGGCGCCGCGGCCGCCGCCATCGGCTACCATCCCAGCCCGGGCGGCTGGGAGGCGGTGGGGCGATGAACGAGCGGGACTACGATATCGTCATCATCGGATCGGGTGCCGGCGGCGGTACCGTGGCCCTGGAGCTGGCAACGCTTTGCCGGGAGGGCGCCCGGATCGTCGTGCTGGAGAAGGGGCCTCGTCTTCGTGACGACGAGTTCAGCGGCCGCGAATTGGAGATGGCGCAGGCGCTGTACGAGGACGGCGGCGGCTTTCTCACTGCGGACGGCTCGATGACCCTCGCCATGGGCTGCGGCTACGGTGGCTCGACGACCGTATACACCGGCACCTCGATCGCCGCGCCCGAGCGTGTGATCGAAGGCTGGAACGTTCCCGGCCTCGGTTACGAGGAGGTCATCCGCCGCACGCGCAAGTTCATCGAGCAGAACAACGTCCACTATCTCGAAGAGGAGCGAATCAACGAGAACAACCAGCTCTTCGTCGAGGGGTGCCGTCGCCTGGGTTATGACGTGGAGCAGTTCCCGATCAACGTGAAGGGGTGCCGCGGCTCGAGCCTCTGCAACCTGGGCTGCCCGAACCAGGCCAAGCAGGGCACGGACCGGGTCCAGTTGCCGCGGGCGGAGCGGGCGGGCGTCGAGGTGGTGACGCGCTGCGAGGTGACCCGGCTGGAAGGCCGGACGGTGATCGCGTATGTGGCGCCGAAGCCGGAGGGCGGTAAAGGCGAGCCGTCGCACTGGGAGCCGGGCGCATATCGAATCCGGGCGAAGGTGGTCGTGGCCTGCGCAGGTGCCGTGAACACGCCAGCGCTGCTGATGCGCTCACGTCTACCGACCCAGCTCCCACGCCTAGGTCACGGGTTCACCGCTCACCCGGCGCTCATCCTGGTGGCCGAGCACGAGCGCACGATCAGCAATTTCGTCGGCCACCCGAAGAGCTACTATCTGGACGAGTTCGCCGAATCGGAGGGCTTCATCCTCGAGACGTGCATGTACTTTCCCTTCACGACGGCGAAGAGCCTGCGCGGGTTCGGGGCGCCGCACAGCGAGTTCATGCGGGCTTTCCCGCGCCTGCAGATGATTCTCGTCCTCGCCTGCGACCACGCCGACCCGGGCAACCGGGTGACGATCGATGGCCGTGGCCGACCCGTGGTCCACTATCGGTTTACCTCCGAGGTGAGGAGGGCTCTGGCGCGGGGTACGCTGGCCTCCGCCCGCATTTTCTTCGCCGCCGGCGCGCGGCGCGTCCACGTCCCGGCGGCGACGCACACGACGGTGGAACGAGAGGAGGGCGAGCATCTGGAAGAGATCATCGATGAGCGGCATTTCCGGCCCGGCGGCGTCAGCGTGTCCGCCGCCCACCTGCAGGGCGGCTGCGCTATGGGCCTCACCGCGGACGACTCGGTCACCGATTCCTACGGCCGGGTGCACGGCGTGCCGTGGCTGTTCGTCGCCGACGCCAGCCTGTTCCCCGACGCGATCGAGATCAACCCGTACCTGACGATCATGGCGCTGGCCGACCGGGTCGCGCAGCGCATCCGTCAGGACGCCGGGACCCTACTGAGCTGACCCGATGACCAAGCTGACCGGTGGCGACATCGTGGTGCGGGCGCTGGAGGATGAGGGCGTCCCTTACACCTTCGGCATCCCCGGCACCCACAACATCGAACTCTACGATTCGTTGAGCCGCTCAGCCTCGCTGCGCCCGATCCTGGTGACCGACGAGCAGAGCGCGTCGTTCATGGCCGACGGCGTCTCCCGCTCGTCCGGCCTGCTCGGTTGCGTGAACGTGGTGCCGGGTGCCGGTCTGACCCATGCCCTCTCCGGAATCGCCGAGGCCTACCTGGACGGGATCCCGATGCTGGTCCTCGGCTGCGGTGTCCGCAGCGAGGGCGGTAAGGCGTTCCAGCTGCACGACATCGACCAGACGGGGCTGGTCCGCCCGGTGACCAAGGCACAGCTGCGCCCGGAGCGCGGCTCGGACCTCTACGTCACGGTACGCCGTGCCTGCCGGACGGCGCGGGCCGCGCCGGCGGGTCCCGTCTTCGTCGAGGTCCCGGTCGACCACTACCTCTCGAAGCACGAGGCGGGGCTCGACTCGTGGGTCGACGACGAGCCGGGGATCAGCGGCCCCGACCCGGCGGCGCTGAGCAGCGCCGCGGAGCTGCTGGCGGCCAGCCGGCGCCCGCTGCTCTACCTGGGGCTGGGCGCGGCGGGTGCCGGCGCTGATTTGGTGGAGCTGGCCGAGCGGCTCGAGGCGCCGGTGGCCACGACGATCCAGGGCAAGGGCGTCTTCCCGGAGAGCCACCCGCTATGGTTGTGGCCCGGGCTGGGGGCGATGGCACCGCCGTTCGTTCGCAAGGTCGCGGGCAGCTGCGACCTCATGCTGGCGATCGGGTGCCGGTTCTCCGAGGTGGGGACGGGGAGCTACGGGTTCGAGCCGCCCGGCCCGCTGATCCACGTCGATGTCGACGACTCTGTTCTGGGCAGGAACTACCCGGCGGAGCTCGCCATCGCCAGCGACGCCCGCCGCTTCGTCGCCGCGACCCTGGCGGAGCTCGAGCCCCGGAACCCCGATCCCGACCTGCGCGGCAAGATCCGCGAAGGTCACGAGCGGGTCGCCTCCCGGTGGGCCGAAGGAAGCAGCCGACGCGTGAGCCCGCATCTCCTATTGAAAACGCTGCAAGAGCTTTATGGCCCGGACACCGTCTACACCACCGATAGCGGCAACGGGACATTCCTCGCCATGGAGCACCTGCGCCTCGACCGGCCCCGCTCCTTCCTGGCGCCGGTCGACTACTCGTGTATGGGATACTCGGTGCCCGCGGTGCTGGGCGCGGCCCTCGCCTGCCCGAACCGCCCGGCCGTCGCCCTGGCGGGTGACGGCGCCTTCCTGATGACCGGCCTCGAGCTGCTCACCGCCGCCCACCTGCGGCTACCGGTGACCATCCTGGTGCTGCGTGACCGGGAGCTGGCCCAGATCGCCCAGTTCCAGCAGACCGCGCTGGCCCGCAAGACCGCCAGCCGGCTGCCCGACTTCGATCTCGAAGGCCTCTGCCGGGCCGCGGGGGTGGAGTACCTGTCGGCCGCCGCCGACTCCGAAGCCACAGAGGTGCTGCGGCGGGCCCGGTCTACTCACGCCGACGGCCGGCCCGTGGTAGTCGAAGTCGAGATCGACTATTCGCAGGCCACCTTCTTCACCCGCGGAGTCGTCCGTACCAGCCTGGGCCGGCTACCCTGGGCCGACAGGCTCCGCTTCGTGGGTCGGGCGCTGGCCCGGAGGCTCCCGGGCCGGGGTGGGTAGCGGATGCGGCGGAAAAGTGTAGTTTGTCCACGCTACCCGTCAAACAAACCGTTTTTTCGCCACGTGTCCGTAATCCTGCACGGAGGGGTACACAATGCAAACACATCCCCTAAACACCAGCCCGCCAAGGCGTTACACGGGTCGCTGGCTCTTGTGCGCCGCCGCGGCTCTGGCGCTGGTCTTCGGCGTCCAGGGCTACGCTCTAGCCCAGCAGGGGACCGTCACGGGACGGGTAATCGACGCCCAGACCGGCGAGCCGGTCGAGGCCGTCATAGTTGAACTGATCTCCGGCGTGGCGGGCAGCGCGGTGGCTTCGGCGAATACCGATCCCGACGGCCAGTTCCGGCTGACCGGCATCGCAGCGGGGAGCTACTCGCTCGTCTTCACCTCGGGCTTCTACGAGACGAAGCGCGTGGACGGTGTAGACGTGGCGACCGGGCTCGCCTCCGTCGGAACGGTGGAGCTCACCTCCATAGTCTTCCGGCTGAACCCGGTTGTGGTCACCGCCTCACGGACCCGGGAGCGGGCCACCGAAGCTCCGGCGTCGGTCCATGTCGTCGACTCGCTCCAGATCCAGGAGCGGACCACGACGACGGCCGTGGACCACGTGCGCTCGTTGCCGGGCACCGACGTGGTGACGACGGGCCTGGCCCAGCACAACGTTGTGGCGCGCGGATTCAACAACGTCTTTTCCGGCGCGCTCTTCGTGCTGACCGACAACCGCTGGGCGTCGGTACCGTCGCTCCGCTTCAACGCCTACAACCTGATCCCGGTGACGAACGAGGACATCGAGCGGATCGAGTTCGTGCTCGGTCCGGGCTCCGCCCTCTACGGGCCCAACGTCGACAAGGGCGTGATGCATATGATCACGCGCTCGCCGCTCACTCACCAGGGGACGACGGTGAGCGTCTACGGCGGGGCGCGAGCCGGGAACAACACCGGGGACGCGGAGGGATTGTACCAGTTCTCCTTCCGGCACGCCGGTCTGGCGACGGACGACATCGGCTACAAGCTCTCGGGCATGTACTTCAACGGTCTCGATTGGATGTTCGACGACCCGGCCGAAGTCACCGCTCGCGACTTCCGGCAGGAGCGGTTCACCGGCGACCTGCGGTTCGACTTCCGCTTGAACGACCAGAGCACTCTCATCGTGAACGGCGGTGTTGCACGCATGGTACGCAGCATCGAGATGACCGGGATCGGTGCGGCGCAGACGAAGAACTGGACCTACTCCTACGCGCAGGCACGCTTCAGTAGCGGCAACCTATTCGCCCAAGCGTACATCAACTTCAGCGATGCCGGCGATAGCTTCACGCTGCGCGACAACCAGCTGATCACCGACAACTCGCTGCTCTATGTGGGCCAGATCCAGCACGGCATGGAATTCGGCGAGCGCCAGCGGTTCACCTACGGAGCGGATCTCATTCGCACGATCCCGCGGACCGAAGGCATAATCAACGGCCGCAATGAACAGGACGATGAAATCACTGAAGTCGGCGCTTACCTGCAGTCGGAGACCGAGCTGTCGCCGATGTTCGACCTGGTGCTGGCCGGTCGGGTCGACTACCACAACGTGGTTGACGACTATCTCTTCTCGCCGCGTGCCGCCATCGTCTTCAAGCCGGCCGAGGGCCACAGCCTGCGGGCCACCTACAACCGGGCCTTCAGCCAGCCGTCGAGCAACAACCTGTTCCTCGACAAGCTGTCATCGCCCGATCTCGGCGGCCTCCCGTTCCCCGTCCGGGGTAGGGGTGCCCCGAAAGACGGCTTCAGCTTCGCGCGTAGCTGCACGACGTCCACCGGCGTCACGGGCCTCTGCGTGCGCTCGCCGTTCACGCCCGAGGTGGCGGGTGGACCGATAACGTCCATGCCGCTGGACGCCACCATCTACTGGGACGCCGCGGCCCAGATCGTCGCCGCGCAAGACCCCAGCGGGCAAGCCGGCGCGATCCTCGGCTTGATGAACGCGCCGACGGCGTGCGACGCGGGCGGCTGCGGAGCGGGGCAGGTCGGCAGCGTGATGCGATCCCTCAACCCGAGCACTTTTGAATTCGACCTGGTGACGGACGTGCTCGACGTGCCGCAGACCAGGTCGATGATCACCAACACCTTCGAGGCCGGATACAAGGGCTTGATCGGTAACCGCTTGCTGCTCGGTGTGGACGTCTACTACTCGGAGGTCGAGGATTTCATCGGACCGCTTCTGGTCGAGACGCCGAACGTGTTCATGGACCCGGCCTCGTTGCAGGCCCATATAACGGCCGAGGTAACGAGGCTGGTGGGGTTGGGTGTCATTCCTCCTGAAAACGCGCCCACCGTCATCGCCCAGCTGACCGAGGGCTTGGCCCGGGTGCCGGTGGCGATCGTCACGCCGGAGGAGGTAAGTCCTCAGATTCAGGGTGGTCTCGACCCGACGACTATCGTGCTCACGTATCGCAACTTCCCGAACTTCGATCTGTGGGGCGCGGATGTAGGAGCGACGTTCATCGCTACCGATTGGCTGAGCTTCACGGGTAGCTACTCTTTCATGAGCGAGAACTTCTTCAAGCCGGGTGACCTCGGGACACCGACGCCGCTCGCTCTGAACGCGCCCAAGAACAAGGCTTCGCTCGGCGTCAACTATGCCAACGAGCGGCTCGGATTCGGTGCCGAGCTGCGCGGGCGGTACGTCGAGTCGTTCCCCGTGACCTCGGGCGTTTACGTCAGCGCCGATGCCAAGCCTCCGTACAACCGCTCGAGCTGCACGCACACGACTTGCTTGGACGACAACTATCTGTTCGACGTCAACCTCAGCTACGAGCTGCCGATGTCGCGCTCGACCGTGGTCTCGTTGACCGCGACGAACATCTTCAACGAGCAGCATATACAGATGATCGGCGCGCCGGAGCTGGCGAGCCTGTGGCTGCTGCGGGTACAGCAGTCCTTCTGATCCACGGCAGCGCGGGGATCCAACGAACGAGGGCTGATCGCCGATTGGCGGTCAGCCCTCGTTCGTTTTGCTCCGCTGTCTGAACCGGTCAGAGGCCGCCGGCCGAGCTCTCCGCCTCGCACAGTGGCCGGCGGCCGGACCAGAGGACCGTCCTCACGGTGTCGCCTAGGGCGCGCCGACCGATCAGCTCGTACCAGGTCCCCGCATCGCCGTATGCGCGCAGCAACCACTCGAGGTCGGCGTCGCCCGACAGGTCCACAGCATCGAGCCAGCGCAGAGCGCGCTTCTGGCCGGGACCGTACCAGGCCGCGTCGAAGTAGATCGGGAAGTAACCGCGCGAAGGATCGTAGTCGGCGACGATGAAGACCGAGCCCGCCGAGTCGGCCGGCGAGCCGGCGCCCAGCGAGTCGCGGACCACGAACGTCGCCGCGAAGCCCCTCGACCCCGTCCCCACGCGCAGGGCCCGCAGATCCGCCGGCGCCCTGAACCGCCAGACGCCCGGGATCTCGCGCTCCCGAACGCCGAGGCGCGCCAGGACTTGAGACAGCGACAGCATGTCCGAGCGATACACCGGGACGGCGAGGGTATCGTCGCCCGCCCGCGCGCCGGGTGACCAGGCGAGGAACTCGCTCAGTGTATCGGCCGGCGGCCTGAGTTCCAGGTGCCCTTCCGCTCTCAGCTCCAGGCAGAGGCCGGAGCCAGCGACCGCGGGTGCGCCGACGTAGAAGGTCCCCACCCGGGCGCTCCTGCGGAACAGGGTGTACGGCTGGTCGGTCCCGTAATAGCGGGCGACGAACTCATCCACATACTCAGGAGCGCGCCCGGCGCGCTGCGGCCCTACCGCCCTGAGCTCCTCCGCCAGAAGCTCGCCGACCGGCTCGATAACGGCTCTGCCGGCCAGGTCGGCGCGTCGCACGTGGAACAGCAGCGGCCCGGTAGGCATCGCCAAGGGAGGTGGCGCGGCCAAGCTGTCGAGCGCGGCGCCCGAATCGGCGCTCTCATAGACGGGCTCGCGGAGCTCGACCGATATGCCGCCCCACTCGACGTTCTCGCAACCGGCGAGCAGCGCCAACGCAGCCAGCACCGCGACCGGTCGAAACTCGCGGGCCCGTTGTAGTAAGAAGCGGGAAGTCCTATTCATAAGACCCATGCCTGGCGAAAGTAGAGGGCTCGAGCGTCCGGATCAACCGAGCGGCGGCACGCCGCTCTGGCGGCGCCTGCTCGACTTGGATGATGGGCTCGGCTCGGGTTGGCAACCGATCCGCGGCGGCGGCCCGCAGTTAGAGCCGCCGCCCGAGCCGACCGCTTTCGGCGAGGCGGAGATCGTGGAGGGCGACGGGAGCTTCGCCACCTACTCCGTGGGCTCGCCTCTCGAGTCGCGCTTCGAGTTCTTTCTCGACGGGATCGAGCATACCCGCATCTGTGGCTACTTCGGCATCGTTCCCATCGTCCACGGCTACGTCGCGGCGGTGATCCGGGGCCGGAGCGAGCGCGCGTTCACGACCTGGGCGGCGGTCGAGGAGGAGATCCTCGCCTTTCCCCACGCATTGTTGCCGCCCCACCGCTTCCTCGAGCTCGGTCTGCCCGAAGCCGCGCTGCTCGACAGCCAAGCCGACGCCGCCGACCGCCACCCGATCAGGCTCGCCGAGCTGGGGCGGTCCGCCGTCAAGCTACATCGGTCGAGCGTCGAGCGGCGCCTGGCCCGGCGATGGGCGGCGGAGAGCCCAGGCGCGGGCTGGCTACTGGTCGATGGCCCGCTGGCCATCGATCCGGGCCTGCTCAAGTCGGGCCGCGCCGCCGGCCTGGTGAAGAGTCACCGCACCCAGTTCCTGCCTCCCAGCGAGATGGAGGCGGTCCTGCGCATGGGCGCCGGCCAGCGTTCCTCCGTCTTCAAGCCGGTACGTCCCGAAGTCGGGGAGGTCTACAGCTGGTATTTCCGGCTGCGTCCTCCCGGTGGCCACGACATCTACTGGGCCCTGGCGCGCATCGAGGGCCGCGCCGATCCCGAGACCATCGAAGGCGCCGACGAACTCAGCCGCTGGCTGCTGGCCGAGACGGCGCCGCTCGCTCTGCCCGACCCGCGCTGGCACGTGCTGCTCTATCCGATCCGCGACTGCGAGCAGTATCTGCGCGCCCGCATGCCGACTCTGGAGATCAGTTGAGGGTGCAGTAAGGTCGTTTCAACAGCCAGTAATTCGAGGGTCAGGTATCAATATCCCAATCGGATATTGAGGTAACATCCCCTGGAACTATAGCTTCCGCACTCTCGTTCCCAAGGAGACGACCACCGGCCTATTCCACTGACAACCAACGGGTTCTCATGCCGACAGCAGGGTCCGATCGTCGCGGCGCCGTACCGGCGATGTCCGTTCTCGCTCTTGAGGGCGCCGTCGGCGGCCTGCTCGGCGCCGCCGCTTTGGCGGTATGGTTTTTCATCACCGACACTATAGCGGGTCAGTCCTTCCACACACCGGCCTTGCTGGGCGCGCGCCTGTTCGGCGGGCCCGCATCGGCCTCCGGCTCGACCGCCGGCCTGGTCGCCGGCTACACCCTGTTTCACGGGCTGGCCTTCGTCGCCGCCGGCCTGATGGTCGCCTGGGCCGTGGCGCTGTTCGAGCGGACACCGCCGTTGCTGATTCCGGGCACCTTCTTCCTCGTCGTCTTTTTCGAGTTCGTCTACTACACCTACGTGCTGGCCTTCGTCGAACCCGTGCTCGGCCAGGTGAACTGGCCGGCCGTGCTCGTCGGTAACCTGCTTGCCGCCGCAGCGATGATCGCCTACTTCTGGCGGCGCCATCCGGATCTGCTCGGACGGCTGGCACACGGCTAGACTTGATACTTGCCAGCTGAATACACCTTGAACATCTGGTCAACGGATGTCGGATATTGGATATTGAAAGGCCATGATGCCGAATGCGCCGACGTTGATCGTCTACCACCCCGACTGCGAGGGGCACGACACCGGGCCCGGACATCCCGAGAACGCCGACAGGCTCCGAGCGTTACAGAAGGCGCTGGATGATTCGATGCCACGCTTCGCCGGACGGGTCCAGCGAGTCGAGAGCGGCCACGCCGCCGACCAGCACCTCGTACTCGTGCACCCTTCCTCGCACGTGGAACGAGTAAGCAAGGCGGTCCGCCGGTCCGCCGAGCTTGGGGGTATCGTGCACCTGGACGCCGACACCGCCGTGTCGCCCGGCTCGTGGGAGGCGGCGCTGGCAGCGGCCGGCACCGTGGTGACAGCGGTCGACGCCCTGCTCGATGGGGGCGCCGCAAACGCCTTCTGCCTCGCACGGCCGCCCGGCCATCACGCCAGCGAAGACCGAGCGATGGGCTTCTGCCTGTTCAACAACGTGGCGATCGGCGCCCGCTACGCTCAGAGCAAGGGTCTCGAGCGGGCGCTGATCATCGACTGGGACGTCCATCACGGAAACGGGACCGAGGCGATCTTCTACGAGGATCCTGAAATATTCTACCTGTCGATGCACCAGTGGCCGCACTATCCGGGCACGGGGCAGAGCGTGCACCGCGGCCACGGTCCCGGTGAGGGCGCGACGTTGAACCTACCGGTGCCGCCCGGCCTGCCAGCTGAGGGCTACGTCAGGGCTCTACTGGAAGGGATCGAGGCCGCGCTCTCCCAATTCAGCCCCGACATCATCTTCATCTCCGCCGGCTTCGACGCCGCCGCCGGCGATCCGCTCGCCGGTCTCACCCTCGAGCCGGCCGACTACCACGACCTGACTCGGAGAGTCGCCCAGATCGCCGAATCGCACTGCGGGGGCAGGGTCGTCTCCGCCCTGGAAGGCGGCTACGACCTGCGCCTGCTGGCCGAGTGCGGGCTCGCTCACGTCGCAGCCCTGGCGGGTATCGACCTGAGTTGACCCCTTTTCGGGGCCCGTCTATACTTCCGCCCATGCTTCCTGGCGACGAGCGTGACGCCGCTCCACCTCCCATCTCACCGCAGGCCCCGCAACGCGGGCCGTCGATGATCGATTTGCTGCGCCTGAGCCGGTCCCGGGGTTTCTCCGCTGGCGACCAGCAGCTTTATCGCCAGATCGCAAAGCTCACCGGCCTATCCGAAACCGAGACGGAGAACTCGCTGATCGACGTGCCCTGCGGCCGCGGCTCGGTGACCAACTTCTTCGCCAAGCACTACCCGGCGGACGTCGCCGGGGTCGACCCGGACCCGGGGGCAATCGAAGTGGCGGAGCAACGCGCCCGCGACGAGGGTGTCGATTCGAAGGTCCACTACCAGAAGGCGCCGGTCGACGATCTGCCTTACAAAGACGGGGTATTCGACCTGACGATCGGCGAGCTGGGGCTGGCCAGTTCGGCCGACCCGCTCAAGGCGGTGGCCGAGTTGGGTCGCGTGACTCGGCCCGCCGGGAAAGTCGTGCTCATCAGTCTGGTCTGGACCGGCCACGTGGACGACGATCAGCGCCGCATTTTGATCCAGCATATCGGCGCGCCCCCGTTGCTTCTGGTTGAATGGAAGCAGGCACTGCGCGAGGCCGACGTAGTCGACCTGCAGGTCGAGGATTGGTCGGACCAGGTCTTCCCGTTCCTGATTCGCGGTCGCACGTTCACACACCTGGCCGAACTGTTCACGCTGGCCGACAAGCTGGCGATCCTGTGGCGTGCCTGGCGGCGCTGGGGGTGGCGCGGGCTGAAGGGTGCTGTGGCGCGAGAATACGAGATACGCAACTTGTTGGGGCAGGAGCGGACCATCGGCGTGACGCTGATCCGGGGGACGAAAACAAACGGCGTTCATCTGCACGATTCGGACTGAACTGCAATGGCCCATACCGCACAACGTGCGCACATCGATGCGGATCGGCTGCGGTCGATCCAGGCAGCACTTCGCGAGCGCGGGCTAGACGGCTGGTTGCTCTACGATTACCACGCGACGAACCCGGTCGCCGGCCGGGTCCTGGGGCTCGGGCAGCCGCTTAGCCGCCGCTACTTCGTGCTCATCCCGGTCGAGGGGGTGCCGGTAGCCGTCGCTCATTCGCTGGAGGTACCGCCCTGGAGCGAGTGGACGGGCGCGATACGCGTCTACTTCAAGTGGCAAGAGCTGGAGAAGACGCTGGCCGAGCTGCTGACGCCCGGGCTGCGCGTCGCCGTGGAGTACTCGGAAGACGACAAGGTCCCGCAGCTCGACCGTGTGCCCGCCGGCGTACTCGACCTGATCAGGCGATCGGGCGTGCAGCTCGAGGAATCGGGCGACCTGGCCACGATGTTCGCGGCGACCTGGACGGAAGCCGAGCTGGAGAGCCACCGGCGGGCATCGAAGGCCATAGCGAAGATCGCGGCCCGCGCCTTCAAGCAAGCGGCGGAAGCGGTGCACTCCGGGTCCAACCTGAGCGAGTGGGGGCTCAAGGAGTCCATCCTGAAGATGATGGACGGCGAAGGGCTGGTCGAAGGCGACACGATCGTCGGCGTCGGTGCGAACGCCGCCGACGGCCACTACGAACCGACCCCACAGGGCGCCGCCCCGATCATCGAGGACCGCGTTCTGCTCATCGACCTTTGGGCGCGGGAGCCCGGCTCGGTGTTCGCCGACCAGACCTGGATGGGCTTCATGGGGACCGCGATCCCGGACCGTGTACAGGAGGTCTGGCGCGCCGTTCACGGCGCCCGAGAGGCCGCGGTCAAGTACGTTGTGGACCACTTCGCCGACCCCGAGACACCGCTGCGCGGTTGCGATGTGGACGCGGCGAGCCGCGCCGTAATCGAGAAGGCCGGCTTTATCGAGCGCTTCAACCACCGCACCGGCCATTCCATCGACAACGAGGTCCATGGCCTCGGGCCGAACATCGACGGCGTCGAGACCCACGACGTACGTACGCTGCTCCCCGGCGTAGCTTTCTCGATCGAACCTGGTGTATATATGGCAGAAGAGAACCTCGGAATCCGCTCCGAGATCAACGTATATCTCGGGCACGACGGTCCCGAGGTGACGACGCCAAAGACACAAGAGGATATCTATCCGCTGCTGAGCGAGGCATGGGAGCGGTCGAGCAACCTGTAACGGCTGACGGGCACGACGAGACGCAAGCCGCAGAGCAGCAGGGCTTGCTGCTTCACGGTGTCGTGCGGGCCCGCGGCCACGAGCGCGCGCTGGCGAAGCTCACGGGAGCAGCCGGCGATGACGAGCTGATCGAGCACCGCGGCATGGCGGCGCTCGTCCGCGCAGTCCCCTACCGGCTCCCCGATTGGAATCGGGAGCTCATCCAGCAGCACAGCGTGACGATCGAGCGCGCCATGCGCCGGGCGACGATCGTGCCCGCTCCGTACGGGATCGTTTTCAGGGCTCGCGAACACATCGTCGAGTTCCTCGAGGACCAACACGTCGCACTCGATGAGGCTCTGTCCTTTCT
>JASFTI010000019.1:0-21767 GCA_050053635.1 Gemmatimonadales bacterium | reverse complement strand
GCCGCTGTCCCCACACCGCCGGCCGCTGCCGTGACGAGTACCTTCTCACCCTCGACCACTCGAGCCAATTCGGCCAGCGCGACCCAAGCGGTCATGTAGTTCACGGGGAAGGCCGCGTTTTCCTCCATCGTGAAAGACTCGATGGCCGGGATGGCCCGCTCTGAGGGAACGACGACCTTCTCCGCATAGCAGCCGTACTGGGTGCCTACCATCACCTGGCGACCGACCCGTGCCCGATCCACGCCGTCGCCGACTTCATCGATTACTCCCGCACCCTCCATCCCCAGGATGTAGGGACGCTTGGGCGCCCAAGAGTACAGGCCCTTTCGGGAAAGGATCTCGGCGTAGTTGACACCGCTGTACGCCAGGCGAACGCGGACCTCACCGGCGCCCGGCACCGGCTCGGGCAGATCGGACACCGCGAGGACTTTGGGGCTACCCCTCGCCCGCAATACGACGGCTTTCACCGCAGGCTCGCAGAGGCTCTGGCACGGGCTCTCGGCGGGTCGTGCCAAGAGGGTCCTTATAGGCGCACTGTTTCGTCATCGCCAACTATGTATTCACACCCAGCAGGTAGAGGACCAGACCGCTGAGCAGGCCGACGGCGAGCAGCCCGAGACTCACCCAGCCCATGGTGTGGAAAATCTTCGCTCTGGGTCGCGAGCAGAGGCCGACGAGGGCGATCCCTGTCATCGTCAGCGCAGCTATGGCGGTCAGGATGTGCTCGTCACCGACTACAGCGAGGAGTGGTCCATCGAGGTAGGCCAGGTCCTCGATTGCGAGAATCAGCAAGTCAAACAGGTTGCTACCCAGAATGCCACCGATGGCGAGGTCGATGGCCCCGATGCGAACGGCCTCGATCGAGATCACGACCTCGGGCACGGAGGTAACGAGCGCCAGGAAGATGGTTCCGACAAACGTCTCCTTCCACCCCATCGTCACGGCGAGCCCCTCGCCGATTACAGGCAACGCAGTGGCCGCCACGAGCAGCACGAGGGCATTGAAGCCGAAGAGCAACCAGATGCGCGGCAAGGTCAGCGAGGCCAGCTTGGACCGCGCACCGACAACCTCGGCCAACTCGGCGGCCATGGCGACCCGGTTGTCTTCGCGCTCGAAAAAGAAGACGCTGCGCATGGCGATCAGATAGATCAGCGGCGCTGCGATCGTAAACGGACCGATCGGCCCCAGACCTAGCGGCCCGACGTGCGCCTGTATGAACATCGCGCTAGCCGCCGCGCCCAGCAGGATCACGCCGAAGCCGGCGGATAGACTGTGGCTGTGCCGAATCCCGCTGTAGATCGTCCCCGGCCTGTAGATGAAGTCGAGAACCGCAATGATCACCAGGTTATAGACGCAGCTGCCCAGTGCGGCGCCGACAGCCAGATCGGGCTCCCCTACCACGAGGATCGCGCTCAGCCCCGTCACCAGCTCGGGCGCCGAAGTGACGCCGGCCAGCAAGATAAGGCCCACCCAGACACCGCCGAGCCCAGTGCGAGCTCCGATCAAATCGCCGTAGCGAGATAAGCGAGCGCCAGCAAACAGGATCGTTAGCAGGCAGACGCCGAAGAAGACCCAGGCGGTCAGCTGATCGAGCGAGTAAACCAGATCTCTGAACATGGCCGCAAACTAGCCGTTCCGACCACCGACGCCACCGCTAACGAATCCCGAAAGCTTGCCTGCTCCACGTTGGATTGGCACTGGTCCCTCGAGGTACGCGCCGTGGTCGGCTATCGCTTCCGCGAGCCTCCCATCGAGATGGGCTTCAGCATTTGTCCGATTATTAAGGGCATCAGGGATGCCGCGAGCACGACGAGCCAATCGTTTGGGCTCAGCGGGTAAGTGCCTAGTACCCGTGAGAGCAACGGGGTGTAGACGGTGGCGACCTGGAGGCCGATGGTCAGCGCCAGAGCGGCCCACACATAGCGGTTGCGGAAGAGTCGGCGCCCGAATACGACTGGCCTCGCGCTACGTGCGTTGAAGACATGGAAGAGCTGGGCGAGTGCCAGCGTCATGAAGGCGAGGGTAACGGCGTAGGAGAGCTCCGCCTGTTTGACCTCCAGCGCCCAGACGAACACGCCGAGCGTGGCCGATGTAATTAGCAGCGAAAAAGTGACGACGCTCGACAAGAACCACGGCGAGAGGATCGCGGATTTCGGGTCCCGCGGCGGTCGCCCCATCACGTCGGGTTCGGGCGGCTCCATGGCGAGGGCAAGCGCCGGGAACACATCGGTCACGAGGTTGAGCCAGAGGATCTGCAACGGCAGGAGTGGGAGCGGCATGCCCGCCAAACCCGTGACGAGCAGCGTGGCGACCTCGGAGAGATTACACGAGAACAGGTAGAAGATGAACTTGCGGATGTTGTCGTAAATGACGCGCCCGTGCTCGACCGCGACGCCGATGGTCTCGAAGCGATCGTCCTGTAGAACGACGGCGGCCGTCTCCTTGGCGACATCGGTGCCGCGCACGCCCATCGCCACTCCGATGTCCGCCCTCTTGAGTGCCGCGGCGTCGTTCACTCCGTCACCCAGCATTCCGACTATGTCGCCCCGGCCCTGAAACGCCTCGATGATTCGGAGCTTGTGTTCGGGAGTCACGCGGCTGAATGCAGCCACCCGGCCGACGCGCTCGGCGAGCTCCGCATCCGAAAGGCTCGAGAGCTCGCGGCCACGCACCGTCTCGTCGCCGTCCCGCAGTAGTCCGAGATCGCGGCCGATGGCCTCGGCGGTGGTGGCCTGGTCGCCGGTAATCATCACAGTGCGGACGCCTGCGTTGTGGAAGCGCGCGATGGTCTCGCGCACTCCTGCGGCCGGTGGATCCTTGATACCGGCGAAGCCGACGAAGATCAGCTCGCGCACCGCCTCCGGGCCCAGGCTCTCGCCATCGGCGAGCTCCCGGTAGGCGAGCGCCAGCACACGCAGACCGTGGCCGGCGAGCTCGCGGTTGATGTCGAGAAGAGCGGCACGCCCCTCATCATCCAGAGGGACGATGCCCTCGCCGGCGACTGCACCGCTCGACTGCTCGACTATGCGGCGCGGCCCACCTTTGACCAAGGCCACGCTCGTGCCGTCGGGAGAGCGATGGAAGGTCGCCATCAGCTGCCGCTCGCTCGAGAAGGGCAGCTCGGCCACCTCCGGGTACTCGGCTTGCAGATCCTTTCGTTTCAGCCCCGCCTTCTCCGTCAGTACGAGAAGCGCCGCCTCGGTGGGATCGCCCACCACCTCCCAGCCCTCACCGGTTTTGGAGACGGTCGCCCGGTTGGCGAGCGCCCCGATCCGCAGCGCTAGCTCGGCGCCGGCCACTTCGGAGAGGGCGACGGTCGCGCCATCCGCCCGGAACTCGCCGACGGGCTCGTACCCTGCACCGGTTACCTCCAGGCGCTTCCCTCCGACGGAAAGGGTTGTCACCGTCATCTCACCGGCCGTCAGTGTACCCGTTTTGTCGGTGCAGATCACCGTCGTCGAGCCGAGCGTCTCGACCGCAGGCAGGCGGCGAACCAGAGCCCGGCGCCGCGCCATGCGCCGCACCCCGACGGCCAGGGTGATCGTCGCCACCACCGGCAGCCCTTCGGGGACCGCAGCGATCGCCAGCGCGATACCCATCTCCACCATGAGCCACAGCTCTTCACCGCGGATGAGGCCCAGCCCGGTGACCAGCGCAGCGACGCTCAGGGTCAACCAGACGAGTCGTCGGCCCAACGAATCGAGACGGCGCTCGAGCGGCGTGTCGCCCGTCTCGGTCTCCTGGACGAGCTTGCTGAGACGTCCGATCTCAGTGGCTGTACCCGTAGCAACGACAACGGCCCGTGCCGACCCGGTGGTGACGAGCGTGCCCTTGTAGACCATCGATGCCCGCTCGGCCAGCGGCACCTCTTCGCCGTCCTCCTCGACCACCGCATCCGGGTTCTTCGTTACCGGTAGCGATTCCCCTGTCAGCGGCGCTTCATTGATGCCCAGCTCCGTAGCCGACAGCACCCTCGCATCCGCTGGAATCGCCGCACCCGGCTCCAAAGAGATCACATCGCCTGGGACCAGGAGCCGGGCATCGGCTCGCTGCTCCTCGCCGTCACGCAGCACAATCGCCTCCTGCACCTGCAGCCGCCGCAGAGCATCCATCGCCAGCCGCGCTCGCCACTCAGTCCAGAACCCGACTGCGGTATTGATTACCAGTACGACCAGGATTGCAGCCGCTTCGATCAGATCACCGATCGCCGCCGCCACGCTGGCGGCGGCGAACAGTAGCAGGACGACCAGGCTCTTCAGCTGCTCGAGCAGGATCTTCCAAGGGGAAATCGGACGTGCGACCTGCAGGGCGTTCGGGCCGTAGCGTTCGAGTCGTGCCTCGGCCTCGTCGCGACTCAGCCCTTCGGCACCCGAATCGAGCTGCCGGAGTACGTCGGGTACCGGAAGTGCATGCCACGCAATCGATTCGCGATCAGCGCGCCGGTCGCGTTTGTCTCGCTCAGCGAACGCCACAGCAGACGAACATCGGTTAGTTCGTTTCGGCCGGCTCCGCCCCTTCAGAGCTCGTCTTGGAAAAGCGTGCGACTCAGTGGCAGCAACGTCGTCTGTAGAACCGCTTCGCGCAAGCGGGCCCGCGGCCCTCTTCGGGGGACGGTTGAGTATCCGGCGGTTTAAGACGAACTTATCTGGGACGGCGCCTCGCGGGCGCCAACTACGAAGGAAGGGACAAGCATGCCTAATCGCCGGACATTGACGACCTTTCTGGTAGGACTCATCCTCGGCATCGTGCTGGCTCTCGTGGGCCGGGCCGTGCTGGGCAGCCGCCTGCCGGATTCGATCGCTGGGCGACGCGAGTCGCTCGACGGGCTCGTCACCGCCAAGCAACTGGAAGAGGACCGACTGCTGCTTACCGTCGTGACCTCCGCCGGGGCCACGCTCGTCACGTTCAAGAAACGGGTGGCGGAGATCGCTTTGCTGGTCGACGAAGGGGACCGGATCACGTTGAGCCTCTCGCGCTACCAGCCGTTCCTCGAAGACCCGCAGATCGCGCGGGTCCTGCCGCCCGGCCTCTACGCTGAACCGCAGGAGGATTCGGTCGCCGACAGCGCCGGCGCAGCCGGTGACACGCTGCTGGAGGCGGACAGCTTGCCCAAGACGAAAGACGACCCCTGGTACGACTAGTGCCGTCGGCGAGACAGTCTGAGAAACGGACGCCGCCGGACCCCGACTGGAGTCCGGCGGCGCCGTCACATCACAGGCGGTCCAAGCCGAGGGCTAGCTCTTCTGAACCCGAATCGGGATTCGTCGTGCCGCCGCCTTCTCCGACTTCTTGATATCGACCGTCAGTACGCCCTTCTCGTACTCCGCTTTGACCTTCCCCTCCTCGACCGGCGCCGGTAGCAGGACCGTCCGCCGGAACGATCCGAAACGGCGCTCCGCATGATAGTAACCTTCGCGACGCTCCTCTGACTCTTCCCTCTTCTCACCGCACACAGTGAGCGCATCGCCCGTAAGCGAAACGTCGATATCTTTCGGATCGACGCCGGGCAGCTCCATGCGCACGGTGACCGCATCCTCACTCTCACTCACATCCACCGACGGCGACCAGGCGCCAACCGACGAACGGAGCTCGGATAGCAGCCGCGACCCGCCAAAGAACGGATCGTCGAAGAACCGCTCGAACAAACGGTCTATCTCCGAATGGAAGCGACTCAGCGCCGCCTCGCGCGCCGGAACCTCAACGTCCGGGCCATCGGTCTTGCCCCGCCAAGGTATTAGTTTCGCGAGCAACAACTCCAACACCCCCTTCTCATTCTACCATGACTAGCCGGTCGAACCGGCTCAAACGCCTAACTACGAACCTCTATCCTGCGAGCCCTGGCCTTCTCGGCCTTCGGCAGATGAAGTACGAGCACGCCATCGGCGTGCTCCGCCGTGATCCGCTCGGCATCTATGCTCTCGCTCACCTCGAACACCCGATGGAAATCACCGACTCCGTACTCGCGGAGCAGGTAGTTCACATCACCCGACTGCCGAGGCTGGACCCGCGCGTGAATGGTCAGCACGCCTTTCTCGAAGTTGATGTCGATATCTTCAGCCTTCGCACCGGGCACGTCCGCCAGCACCCTCAGCTCATCCCCCAACTCCAGGATGTCTACTACAGGCCTGAACTGCAGCGCTCCGCGCGTCGGCTCCTGCCGGGCTACCTCCCGCCCAGCTTGCTTCTCCATGAGCGTTCCGCTTTCCATAAGACTCTCTCCTTTAACTGCTCAGAGCTTTCAACTCGATCTTACGGGGCTTCGCGCTGGGCGCCTTCGGCAGCTCAATCGTCAGAACCCCGTTTGCCAACCGAGCCTCGACCTTGTTCACATCGACGTCTACAGGGAGGCGAACTACACCGCGGAACGACCCGGTACCGCGCTCGCGACGGTGATACGTCACACCTTCCTGCTCCTCTTCCCTGCGTTGACCTTTGATGCTCAGCTCGTTGCCCGTCACGGAGATCTCCAGGTCATCCAGCTTGAGCCCCGGCACCTCCGCCTCGGCAAACAGCATCTCCTCATTCTCCCATACGTTCACCGCCGGGAAGCTCCGCTCACTCGGCTGCGTACGCCACAACCAGGGCCGCCCACCGAGATACTCGCCGACCACGTCGTCCAGCACGCGCTCCACCTCACCACGCCGCCGGCTGAGCGGCCAACCTCGAGTTACAGCCCATCTCTCCATCATCATTTTTTCTCCTTCCGTATCTGCTCCAGAGGCGAGCCGGGTCGCCGTTGCAATGCGCGGCTCGCGCTCACCACGGTTCTTTGAACCACTCGCTGAGATCGATTTGCAAGCGTCGTGCCAATCGAGGCCGGGGCCGTCCCTACAACGACAAGCATGACATACAGTTACAGGATCGATCCCCGCGCGACCCGCCGACTGCCAAACTGACAGTGCTACCCCCGCCGCTGGTCTGCCCAACTTGCAACCCTCGGCCACCTTGACGGCCGGGCTGTCGCCGCGGTAGGCTAGCCATTCCTATCTCAGGAGCGGTTTGCTTGAGCCAGCAGCTACTCATCGGATTGGCAAGCATAGTCACCCTCGGCATCGCGGCGGAGTGGTTGGCGTGGCGCATTCATCTGCCGTCGATCATCGTCCTCTTACTGTTCGGGTTCGCCGCTGGGCCGGCGACCGGCTTCCTCGACCCCGACGCCATGTTGGGCGAGCTGCTCTTCCCCATCGTGTCGATCTCTGTAGCGATCATCCTGTTCGAGGGGGGCATGAGCCTTCGGTTGCGGGAGTTGCGAGAGATCGGCCATGTGGTTCGCAACCTCGTCAGTGTGGGAGCGTTGGCGACGTGGGCGCTCGCGGCGGCCGCGGCGCACTATGTGATCGGGCTCGACCTTCCGCAGGCGGTGCTGCTCGGCGCGATTTTGGTGGTGACGGGGCCGACAGTGATCGTGCCACTGCTGCGGCATGTGCGCCCGATTCATCAGATAGGGTCGACGCTGAAGTGGGAAGGGATCCTGATCGATCCCATCGGAGCTGTCCTCGCCCTTCTCGTGTTCGAGGCGGTCCTGGCAGGTGAGGTTGAAACTGCAACGACGGCGGTGCTCCTGGCGCTATCCAAGACCATCGTCATCGGTGGCGTGCTCGCCTCGCTGGGGGCCGGGCTACTCGTCCTGCTCATGGATCGTCAGTGGGTTCCGGAATTTCTCGAGAGCCCCCTAGCACTGATGGTGGTGGTGGCGACGTTCGCCGCCTCGAACAGCCTACAGCCCGAGTCGGGATTGCTAACCGCCACACTGATGGGCGTCGCCGTGGCCAACCAGAAGGTGGTGGGAGTCAGGCACATACTGGAGTTCAAGGAGAACCTGCGGGTTTTGCTGATCTCGGGTCTGTTCATCCTGCTGGCGGCGCGTCTGCGGCCGGAAGCGCTGACGCAGATCGGTCTGGCCGAACTAGCTTTCCTCGCGGCACTCATACTCGTGGTGCGTCCCGCGGCAGTTGTGCTCTCGTCCTTGAGGTCGGAGTTCAACTGGCGCGAGCGTGCTCTATTATCGTGGATCGCACCCCGGGGTATCGTAGCGGCTGCCGTCTCCTCGATTTTCGCACTCGAACTCGCCGAAGCCGGCTACGCAGGAGCCGACCGGTTGGTGGCGATCACCTTCATGGTGATCATCGGCACGGTGGCCATCTACGGGCTGACCGCGGCGCCGGCGGCGCGTTGGCTCGGCGTCGCCCAGGCCAACCCGCAGGGTGTCCTGATCGTCGGCGCGCACCCTTGGGCACGGGAGATAGCTCGAGAGCTCAAGGAAGCGGAAATCCCGGTCCGCCTGCTGGATACGAACTACGCGAACATTGCGGAAGCCCGCATGGCGGGCCTGCCGGTCTACTACGGCAGCGCGTTGACCGAGGGCACCCTGGACAACGTCGAGCTCGAGGGAATCGGCCACCTGCTAGCGCTGACCTCCAACGACGAGGTCAACTCGCTGACCGCTCTGCACTTCAGAGAGATATTCGGCGGTAACGGAGTCTACCAGCTACCGCCGGAGCAACTGACCACGAAGCAAGTCGTATCGCAGCATCTCCGGGGCCGCTTCCTCTTCGACCCGCAGGCCACCTACTGGCAACTGACGGCTCGGTTCGACGCCGGCGCCGACGTCAAGACCACGAATTTGACGGAAACCTTCGATTACCAAAAATTCAAGGAACGCTACCGCAATGCGATCCCCTTGTTTCTCATCAGCGAGGGCGGTCGCCTGACCGTTTTCACGGTAAAGGATCCACCCCAGCCCAGGCGCGGCCAGCGAGTCGTGGCCGTAGTCGATTCGCTGGACGGAGCGGACGAGAATACCGCGCCACGCTGATTCCTGACTCCAGAGGGACCCGAGTAATGGGACTTATCGGTGAGCTATACCGGCTGCAGGAGGAACACGGTTACCTTCGCGCCGACGACCTCGGGGCACTGGCCGAGCGATTGCGCGTCCCCCTTCACCGCATCGAGGAGGTCGTTTCATTCTACACGCACTTCCGCACGAGGCAGCCACCCAAGGCGGAAGTCGCCATCTGCCGCGACCTTTCGTGTCACCTGCTGGAGTGCCGGGACTATTGCTCGAAGGTCAGAGAGTTGCTGAGCGGCGACGGCGAGGTTGATGTGCATGAGGTCTCGTGCCTGGGGCGCTGTGAGTTCGCCCCGGCCGCCCTGGTCAACGACGTACCGGTCGGCCGCGTCAGCCCCGAGGAGCTGGCGTATTACGCACGCGCGCCTAGGAGACTACCGCCGGCGCGCAGCGTGCACACGCGTCGCTGGCGTATCGACTACAGCGGCGAGAGCGGGCTGAAGTACTCCACCTACGAGACTTACAGACAGCGCGGGGACGCCGCCGCCGAGATCATCGAGACGCTCAAAGCAGCCGATCTACGCGGGATGGGCGGCGCCGGTTTCCCGACCGGCCTCAAGTGGGATCTGGTCCGCAAGGAGACGGCCACGCCCAAGTACGTCATCTGCAATGCAGACGAGAGCGAGCCGGGCGCTTTCAAAGATCGCGTGATCCACGAGGAGTTGCCCCACCTGGTGATTGAGGGGATGTGCCTCGCCGCGCTCGTCGTCGGGGCGAAGCAGGGATACGTCTACGTGCGTAACGAGTACGAGCCAGAACGGCGAGCGATGCACCTGGCAGTCGATGACGCGCGAGCCCGCGGCGTACTGGGTGAGCACTTCGACATCGAGATCTTCGTTTCGCCCGGCGGTTACATACTCGGCGAGGAGACCGCACTGCTCGAGGCGTTGGAGGACCGGCGCGGCGAGCCGCGCAACAAGCCTCCCTATCCTGGCCAGAAGGGACTGCGCGGACTACCGACGGTGATAAACAACGTCGAGACACTCGCCCTGGTCCCAGCCATCCTGAGAAACGGCGCCGACTGGTGGAAGGCGCAGGGTGTCCGAGGCCACTCGGGGCTCAAATTCATCGGCGTCTCGGGCCACGTGGAAAACCCCGGTGTCTTCGAGATCCGCCTGGGGACCACGGTCGCGGAGCTGATCGACCGGGCCGGAGGAGTGAAGGACGGCAAGGCACTCAAGGCGTTCGCACCGGGCGGAGCCAGCTCGCGCTTCCTGCCGGCGGAGAAAGCCGACACGGAGATCGACTTCGAGACGATCGCCGAGGCGGGCAGCATGCTCGGCGCCGCCGCTCTGGTCGTCATGGCCGAGGGCACCGACATGATCGAGACCGCGGCGAACGTCACACGGTTCTTCCGCAACGAATCGTGCGGCAAGTGCGTGCCGTGCCGTACCGGGACGGAGAAGGTCGTCGCTATGCTGGAGAGCATACTGGCGAGTCATGGAGACGGCGTGCTTCGTGACATCCTACCGACTCTCGAGGAGACGCTGGCTGAGACCTCTATCTGTGGGCTGGGCCAGGTGGCACTCGGGCCCATTACCTCCACGTTGCAGTACTGGGGCGACGAACTGGACGCCTACCTTGCGAAGTCGCAAGACCGCTGAGCGGCGAGGAGAGCGATGATAAAGAAGGCAGAGACCACTCAGACCATCACCCTGACGATAGACGGCCGCGAGGTCACCATACCGGCGGGCACCACCATATGGGATGCAGCGCGCGAGCTGGGAATCGAGATCCCAGGCCTCTGCCACGACCCGCGACTGCGGCCGGTAGGCACCTGCCGCATGTGCGTCGTCGACGTCGGCGAGCGGGTGATGGCGGCCGCGTGCGTGCGCGAGGCGACCGACGGCATGAACGTCCAGACGGCCTCCGAGAAGGTGGAGCGATGCCGCAAAACGCTCACCGAGCTCTTGATGTCCGACTACCCGGCTGAATCGCTGCGCGAGCAGAAGACCGGCGACGATGAGCTCCTCGCGCTCGCCCGCGACTACGGCATCGAGCGGTCGGCGATCGGACTGCCCGCCGGTGACGCTCGACACCAGGATTTCTCATCACCGGTCATCGACGTGGATCACGCCGCCTGCATCCTCTGTGACCGCTGCATTCGCGCCTGCGACGAGGTCCAGCACAACGATGTAATCGGACGTACCGGGAAGGGTTACGGGTCGCGAATCTCTTTCGACCTCGACGTGCCGATGGGCGACAGCACCTGTGTCGCGTGTGGCGAGTGCGCCGCGGTTTGCCCCACCGGAGCGCTGACCAACAAGAAGCTCATGGTACCGATCCAACCGCGCGAAGAGTTGGAGAGTGTCGAATCGGTCTGCCCGTACTGTGGTGTCGGTTGCGCCATCACCTACCACGTGGACAAAGAGGCGAACGCCGTCGTCTTCGCCGAGGGGCGGCCAAGCCCGGCCAGCGACTCGCGCCTCTGCGTGAAGGGGCGATACGGCTTCGACTACGCGAAGCATCCGCAACGACTAACGGTCCCGCTCATACGCCGGGACGACTTCTATCCCAAGGGCCCGCTCTCCTCCGACGTAAGGGGCGAGCGAAGTGGGAAGCCGGGCGGTCTGGTGGATTACGACGAGGTGATGCCGGCCTTCCGCGAAGCGACCTGGGAAGAGGCTCTCGCGTTGACTGCCAGCCGCCTGAAGGAGATCAAGGAGCAGCACGGCCCCTCGGCCCTGGCCGGGTTCGGCTCGGCGAAGTGCAGTAACGAGGAGGCCTACATCTTCCAGAAGCTCGTACGCGCCGTCTTCGGGACGAACAACGTGGATCACTGCACGCGCCTTTGTCATGCCTCGTCGGTAGCAGCTCTGCTCGAGACGATCGGCTCGGGCGCCGTTACAAACGTTTTCGCCGACGTGCACAACGCCGATGTCGCTGTGGTGACGGGCAGCAATACCACGGAGAACCACCCGGTGGCGGCGACCTTCATCAAAGACGCCGCCGCCAACGGCACGACGCTCATCGTGATCGACTCGCGTGAGACGGGGATCGCCAGACACGCACACCACTTCCTCCATATCAAGGCGGGATCGGATGTCGCGCTCTACAACGCGATGATGCACGTGCTGATCGAGGAAGACCTCATCAACCACGACTACATCCGCGATTACACCGAGGGATTCGAGGGGCTGCGCGAGCTAGTGAAGCGGTACACGCCGGAGTTGGCGCAGGAGACCTGCGGCGTTCCGGGGGACCGTATCAGAGAAGTCGCGCGTGTGTTCGGACGCGCGAACGCCGCCCTGATCTTCTGGGGCATGGGCATCTCTCAGCACACTACTGGCACCGACAACGCACGTTGCTTGATCTCGCTGGTCCTGCTCACCGGCAACGTCGGGCGACCGGGGACGGGCCTACATCCGCTGCGCGGGCAGAACAACGTGCAGGGCGCCTCGGACGCCGGTTTGATCCCGATGGTCTACCCGGACTATCAGAAGGTGGCGAGCCCGGAATCACGGAAGAAGTTCGAGGAGGCCTGGCGTGTAACGCTGGACCCGGAGCCGGGCCTCACCGTCGTCGAAATCATCAACGGGGCGCTGGTCGGCAGCATCAAGGGCATGTACATGATGGGTGAGAACCCCTTCCTGTCCGACCCCAACGTGAACAAGGTGCGGAAAGCCCTCGCCAACCTCGAGTTTCTCTGCTCGCAGGATATCTTCCTCACCGAGACGGCCGAGTTCGCCGACGTCATCCTCCCCGCTACATCTTTCTTCGAGAAGTACGGGACCTACACGAACTCCGATCGCCGAGTCCAGGTCGGGCGTAAGGCGATCGAGCCGCCCGGTCAGGCGCGCTTCGACTGGGAGCTGGTCTGCGAGATCGCGACGCGTATGGGCTATCCGATGAGCTACGAGAGCGCCGAGCAGATCTTCGCCGAGTTCACCTCGCTGGCGCCGAGCTACTCGGGCCTCGACTACGATAACCTCACGCCGGCTGGCAAACTCTGGCCCTGCCCCGATCCGGCGACGGGCGACGGGGTGCAACTGCTGTTCGGCGACGGGTTCCCCACCGCGAGCGGCCGCGGCAAGTTCGTTCCCGTCGATTACCAGCCGGCAGCTGAGCTACCCGACGAGGAATATCCCTTCATCCTGAACACCGGCAGGCTGCTCGAACACTGGCATACCGGGACGATGACGCGCAGGTCAAAGGCACTCGATGCCATCGAACCGGAAGCGACATGCCAGATGAACCCGGACGACCTGAGCGAGTTGGGCGTAGATCGGGACGGCTACGTGACCTTGAGCACGCGGCGCGGGTCGATAACGCTGCGGGCGCGGCGGACGCCCGGCGTGGCGCGAGGCAATATCTTCGTGCCCTTCCACTTCCGCGAGGCGTCGGCCAACATGCTGACAAACGACGTGCTGGACCCCTTCGGGAAGATCCCGGAGTACAAGTTCTGCGCGGTGAAGGTGGAGAAGGCGGAGTCACCGTTCTGAGCGAACGACTGTAAGGTCGCTCAGTACCGAAACACGGCCGCGACCGGGCTCAGCCTGTCCGGGACCTCATTGGGGGCGACTGCGTAAACGTCCCCCGCGTGCGCCAGCGTCTGCACCGCGGCGAGATCCAGGAGGTCTTGGTCGCCCGGCTGCCGACTCTCGTGCACTTCCAACTCAGCGGCATTCGCCTCGAAGGCGCCCCACTGCTGGACGCCCACCGCCACGAATAACGAGTCGACGCGACCCTGGTAGGCCGACGGGATAATATCGTTCAGGTCTCTCGACGTCTTACCGGTCCCTGCCAGTTCCCTGTATTTCGCCGAGGCGCGCGCCTGCGCTCTCGCGAAATGCGGTTCCAAAATGGACCACGCTTTGTCATGAAGCTCCTGTGCGGACAGCCCGTCAGGATTCCCGACGATCCCTTCGTCCATCAGCTGGGCACAGGTGTTCGCCTCACGGTAGATGGGCAGCAAATAGTCGACGCCGGCCAGCACCAGAGGGATGCGCTCCGCGCACACGAGGTCCTGCAGACCTTTGTCGATCCGCTTGAAATAGCGGAGCAGGTCCTTTTTGTGCTCCGACTCGTCGCCGGCCGAGCCGTGACCGTGGAAGATCGCCGACCCTCCCCGCGCGGCGGTGTGAAATTGCAGTTGCCTTTCCCGCTCTTCGTCGCCCAGGGCTTCGGCCAGACTCGTAGGCACATCCTCCAGGTTAACCTCGCCGACGCTGTGCCGGGTACCCTGGAGCAGACGAACCTGCTTTTGACTCAATGCCAGAACGTAGAAACGGCCGTCGCCGCTAAGCAGCGACAGCAGCGGCTTCACGTGAAAGCGGTCGGTGACGACGACGAGCTCGGCGAAGCTGAACGGCAGCCGATAGCTGTGAAACGTCTTGTGTGACGCGAAGAGGGCGAGCCCGTCACCCTGGTGCTGCCAGAACACCTTGTCATTCATGAGGTTTCGCGCCGGCTTGAGGAGCTTCGCTGCGTCGGCCCGACGCAGTCCGTTGTTGCGCAGTCGCTGTTCAGCTTGCTTGAGCAGGTTCTTCAGGCGGATCGGGTCCTGTTGCGTCGCGGGGCCCAAGCGATGGGTGGGGAGGTATATCGAGACGCAGAGGCTGTGGCGCTCGTCGATGAGCGCACCGATTTCGTGTCTGCTAAGGAGATCCATCTCAAACCTCGCGGCACAACGGAGCCTGTGGTGGGTCAGGTGAGGCGATCTGCACAGCACCGATCTTCAAGATATCATACTTGGTCCCGTGGAGCACGGGATTCGGGAATCCCCGAATCCCGGCCCGCCTTGAATCCCCTGGGCCGGAGGGGCCGTAGTGTTCTGTAGAGGCGGGCAGTATAATACTCTTCGAGGACCGGAGCCGATGTTTATGATTGAGCTAATCCTCGCCGGCGGCGCGGCCTACGGCGGTTATAAGTACACGAAGAAGTTCGTGGTCAAGAAGTTACGCTTCGTGCCAAAGGCCCGGCGCGGAGCCGCGCCTTGGCTGGCCGGAGCCGGCGCGCTCATCCTGGCGGCCCCCGTCGCCGCCGCCCTACCACTCATCACCGGGTTCACTGCTGCGGCGTTCGGCGTGAGTGTGGCGGGCGGTGTGGCCTCCGGCAACAAGGAGATCGAGAAGACGAACATCTGGGGCGACCGCCGCTGAGGGCGGTCCCTTACAGGGACCTGCTTCGAGCCACCAGGGACACGGCCGCCGCGCTTCCCGAGCGCGGCGGCCGTCACATCTCTTAGCCGATCTCGGCCCGCTCTCCCTGGATCCAGCGCTGCGCCAGGCCGAAGGCGCCGGCGACGAGCACCATCAGCAAGACGCCGTACGCAGCGGCGGCGCCAAGATCGAAGTCCCTGAGCTGAGAGAGGATCTCGATCGATATCGGCCGGGTGCGGTGTGTGTAGAGGACGATGGACGCAACGAACTCGCCGAGTCCGGTGACGAAAGCGAGGGAAGCGCCGGCGGCGATAGCGGGTAGCAGACCGGGAAGCGTGATGCGGCGCAGTGTGCGCCAGCGGCTAGCGCCCAAAGACGCTGCGGCCTCTTCTAGGCCCGGGTCGAGCTGGCGGAAGCCGGCGAGCGCCGCCCGTCCGGTCAGCGGCAGAACGCGCAGTGTGTACGCCATGACGAGGATCCAGGCGGTGCCCACCATAACGAAGCGTCCTACCCACGGCTGGTTGACGCTGAAAGTCGTCGCCAGCGCGATGGCGAGCACGGTCCCAGGCAGCGCCCAGGGCAAAGCCAGCATCCCCTCGAGCAGGCGGCGTCCCGGGACACGCCAGCTCACCACCAACCGACTGACGACCAGCGCGACGACGACCGCGATGATCGTCGCTCCACCGGCCATGAGCAGCGAGTTAATGATCGGCCGGAACGTGCGCGCCTCGGCGAAGAGCTGCGCGTAGTTCTCCAGCGAGTAACGCGGCGGCAGCGTTTGGATCGTCCAAGTACCATCGGGGACCAGCGAGACGAGTAGTAGTGTGAGGTGGGGCAGAACCAGCAGGAGTACGCCCGTCGCCGCCAGGGCCGGCACGCCGATCGCCGCCCATCGTGACTTCACCGGCACACGTAGCGGCGCCGAGCCTTTGCCGGGTGACACGTACTCGCGCGCTCCCTCCCAGCGGGCCAGCGGCCAGAGCACGAGCAGCGAGACGGCTGCCAGCATTACCGTCTCGACCATCGCCATGCCAATCTCACCCTGGAGCTTGCTGTTGAAGATCTGGGTAGTCATCACCCGGAAGCCGCCGCCGAGTACATAGGGCGCACTGAAGGATGCCATGGATGTCATGAAGGTGAGTAGCGCTGCACCCGCCAGTGTCGGCGCGAGCAGCGGCAAAGTCACGCGGCCGAATGTACGGAAGCGACCCGCGCCCAGCGAGGCGGCAGCCTCCAATACGGCCGGATCGAGCCGCGCCAGGCCCGCCAGGGTAAAGAGGTAGAAATAGACGTACATCGAGTAGGCGTGTACGGCGAGGATCGCCCCGGAGCCACTGAGCCGCCAGGGTGGTGACTCCAAACCGAGCGCGTCCTGCACGAGTCGAGTCGCTATACCGCTCTCGCCGTACAAGAAGAGGATCGCGATGACGCCGACGAGCGGCGGCAGGAGTACCGGCATGGCGGCCAAGGCACCCAGAAGGCGACGGCCGGGGAACTCATAGCGGGCGAACAGCAAGGCGAGTGGCACTCCGATCGTTGCGGAGAAGAGCACCGTGAGGGCCGAGATCCAGAAGCTCGACCAGAGGGCGCGCAATTCCGAGGCGGTGCCCAGGAACGCCGCATAGTACCGAAGCGTGAAGCCCTCTTCGCCGCGCAGACTACCGGCCAGGACGACGAGGTTCGGGTAGACCGCGGCCCAGAGCAGGATGACGAAGACCGCGATCAGCAGGAGCCAGTCCTTCGGTGTGAGTCGCCGACCGCCGTCGCCGCTCCAGGCGCTCATCCCTTCGGTTCCTCACGGCCCGCGGCGAAGGCGAAGAGGCCGGCGGGAGCGGAGCGCGCCACTACGCCGACCACATCGCCGGGCCGCGCCCGGCCGGCATCGGCCTGGATCTCGAGCTCGCCCCCCTCCACCGTCACAGTATAGACATAGACGGATCCGCCGAATCGCCGGTCCCTCACCTCACCGCGCAGCGCCGACTCGGCGGCGGGGTCCGCGAATGCCAGTGCTTCGGGTCGCGCCAACAGCGTCACCTCAGCATCCGGCTGCAGCGACCGACTCGCAGCGACCGCCGTTGCCTTCCAAGTCGCACCGCCGGGCAGCAGACAGCCCACGACTCCACCCTCGTGTATCCTGTCTACGTGCCCCACCACCGCACCGGCACGACCCAGGAACGTGGCGACGAATTCGCTGGCCGGGCTATGGTAGAGGTCCTCCGCGGGGCCAAGCTGCTCGAGTCGCCCCTCGCGCATCACGGCGATACGATCGCTCAGATCGAACGCCTCCTCCTGATCGTGGGTGACGTAGACCGTCGTCATGCCGATCTCCTTGACCAGGGCCCGCAGCTCGCGCCGCGTCTGCTCGCGCAGCGCTGCGTCCAGGTTGGAGAGCGGCTCGTCCAGCAACAGCACCTGAGGCGCTGGCGCGAGCGCCCGCGCCAGCGCCACCCGTTGCTGTTGCCCGCCGGACAACGAACCGATCGATCGATTCCCGGCGCCCGGCAGGCGCACCAGGTCGAGAGCACGCGCCACACGCTCATCGATCTCACGTCGAGTGAGCCCCCCGGTCTCGAGGCCGAACGCCACGTTCGCCCCGACGCTCATGTGCGGGAAGAGCGCGTAGTGCTGGAAGACCATCCCGAACCCGCGCTTCTGCGGAGGCAGCCGGGTGACGTCGCGCCCGTCCAGCACTATCCGTCCCGAGTCCGGCATTTCAAAGCCCGCGATCATGCGGAGCGTCGTGGTCTTTCCGCAACCGCTGGGGCCCAACAGGGTGAAGATCTCATGCTCGCCGACGGACAGCGACAACTCTTCTACTGCCCGCGTGCCTACGAAACTGCGGGTCAGGTCATCCAACTCGAGGAAGGCCTGCATCAACCGGCACCGCGAATGTGCGTGTCCCAGTACCTCATCCACTCGCGGCCGCGTGCCTCGAGTAGATCCCAATCGAGTTCCATCGGCCGTAGCTCCTCGTTGACACGGATCAGCCAATCGGGAAGTGAATCGACCGGCAGGTCCGTTCGAGTCGGGCTGCGGTAGGCGCTCTTCACAGCAAGCAGCTGCCCTCCCACAGAACCGACGAACTCGATAAAGGCTTCGGCCAACGCCCGGCTCTCTGCACCCTTCACGATAGCGATCGCATCTACTGATACCGGCGTCCCACTCGTCGGGATGACGTAGTCGAGCGGGAAACCCTGCGCCTGCACGCGCAGGACGTCCGGCAGGTTCCACAGGGTCACCAGCCCCTCCTGCCGGGCCAACTTCTGATACAGGATGGCCGGGTTGAGCACATACTCCTTGGTCTGCGCATCCAGTCGGCGCAACCATTCGTAGCCCGCGGCCGTATCCCCAGTAGCCTCGAGACCGCGATACATGATCATCTGAAAGATCATGCGCATGGTCCCGCTCGGCATGGGGTCCCGGACGATCACGCTACCTTCCCAGCGGGGATCGAGCACCTCGTCCCAGTCTTGGGGCGCCTCAACCCTGGAGAGCACATCGCTGTTGAACGTGATCACGGCCGGCGTGAAATAAACCCCGAAGTACAAGTCGTCCGGCCCACGAGCTTCGGGTGGCACCGACTCGGCCCAACTTGGACGATACGGCTCCAGCAAACCCTCGGCTGCTGCCCTCCCGAAGAGATCCTCGGTACCACCGTACCAGACATCCGCTTGCGGATTGGCCTGCTCGGAACGGATCCGGTCGAGCACCTCCTGCGAACCCATGTCCACCCACTGGACCTCCGCACCGGGGTTCGCGGCCTCGAACGCATCCTTGAATACTTCCAGCTGATCCCGGCCGTGTGGCGAATAGATCGTCAGCACGCTGCCCGGCTCGGGACAGCCCGACACCCACAGTACAGCGACGAGCGGTGCGACACATGCAGAGCGACGCATCATCCCCCCAGGCTGAGCAGGTTGGCCAGCAGACGATAGGCACCGGGAACGCCCGCCGGCAGTTGCCTGAACAGCGAGAGGCCCATGTACACGTAGAGGCCGTCGCCCAAGCGTGCCACAAGTAGCCCACCGCGCTTCGGCCCCTCGCCGGGGTCGGCGCTTTCCAGCAGAGGCTGATAACGTGCATCCCACTCGTACGGAAAATACAGGCCTCGCTCTTGCACCCAGCCATCGAAGTCCTGTGGCCCGATCCGATTGGGCCGGTTGAGAGCCGGGTGATCCGTCGCCAGAAGCGTTACCGGCGCCGACTCGTCAGTCACGCGATCGTGCGGGCGGCGCGCCTGTAGCGGGTAGGGCGCATAGTCACCGTTGAAGTAGGTGTACTGCTGGTACTGTGAGATCAGCGTGCCACCGGCGCGCGCCCAGTCGAGCAGGCGCCCGTTGTTCGCCAGTAGCGTCGGATTCGTCTCGTATGTCCGAATGCCGAGTACGATCACGTCGTAGGCAGACAGGTCGCCGGCGGCGACGGCTCGCTCATCGAGGACCTCCACAGTCACACCCAGCGCGGCGATCGCGTCGGCGACTGCATCGCCCGCACCGGGCACGTAGCCAACCCTCAAATCGCTGTCGACTTTCAGCTCGAACGCCTCGATGCGCGCCCGCGCCTCGGCGAACAGAAGGCTGCGGCGAATGTGAGGGTAGTCGATAATCGAATAGCCCTCTCGATAGCTGCGCCCGTCGTCCGTCTCGGCAACCGCCGTCAAGAAGTAGGGCCCCGGCTCCACGCCCTCAGCGATCCTCACCTCGAACTCCGCACTCGCCGCAGATCCCTGCCCGTTCAACGTGAACCTCGCTCCGGCCGGCGAGACACTCCAGCCTTCCGGCACCTCGAGTCGTACCCGCCCGCTGACTCCAGCAACTTCCTCACCACGAATTCTCACCGTGAAGCGCGCGCCGCCATCCCCATCCAGCGGCCAGACCGTAGTGCCCGGCGCCAGCTGTACACCGACCGCCGGCACTACGAATAGCGGCCGGCGAACCTCACCCCGGGCCTGGTCGGCGAACCGATAGACCGCCTCGACCTCACGGGCGACCGTCTGACCGGCGATCTCGATCTCGAGCCGCACGGTCGCGGCGGCCTCGCCCAGCGGCGTGCCTCGCTCCGACGACGCCGCCGGCCAGCTATAGACCCCAGGGCCCCGCGGAGCGCGAAGGAAATAGAGCCGGGAGGGCCTGGCGGTGGGGGGCACGCTGACACGAAAGCGATGCCGCGTGAGCGTTGCAGCCGATACCGTGACAGGTGGGGCGTCCTGGGTGCCCGCCGGCGAGCGCAGCGTGATGCGACGGACCTGGGCCGCGACCTCCCCCCCGTTCCAGATCTCGACATCGACATCGAAGCTCTGGCCGGGGACAACGAGATCGTCATCGGCAAACGCCTCGACGATAACGCCCGCAGCGGTCAGCAAAGCCGATCCCAGTTGTCGTTCTTCATCACGCAAAGTGGTGCGAAGCTGCTCCGCTTCGGGCCCGCCCCTCTCCGCCAGTCCTGCGGCCCGCCGCAGCAGGCCCAGCGCCTCGCTCAGAATCGCGACGAAGCCCGCCGTCTGGACTTCGCCCGAAGCAGCGCGCGCCCGTTCCAGACTTCGCGCGTAAGCGTCCAACGTACCGGCGAGCTCGTCACGCAGCACGCCCGGGCGGATGGGCGCCAGCAGACCCGCGAACGTCGTGTCGACGCCGTCGAACAATGAGTCCGCGCCGGCGGCCCGCCCCCTAGCCACCCTTGTATCGAGCAGTCGCACGGCGGTGCGCTGCGGGCCCAGCGGCTCGATGCGGCCCATGTCCTGGGAGCGGTGGCGGCTACGGCTGGCCATCGCGATCTGATGGTAGGAACGTCCGTAGAGTGGATCGAGTGTGCCGGTCTCCACCTCCAGGCTGGCCGCTGCCCTGTCGAAGCGCGCCGAGCGGTAGAGCTTCAGCGGGGTCCACGGCCGCAACCCTTCGGCCAGCTGTCCGGGAAATCGCTGCGGATCGCCGGCGGCTGCATACGCTTGCCGCGCCAGCATCCCGGCCACCTGGTGCTGGCCGTGGCCGTCGCGCGGTGTCCCGCTGAAGATCGAGACGATGATCTGCGGTCGGAACAGGCGGACGACCGCTACGACGTCGGCGAGCACGGAGTCTCGCGGCCAGAAGGTGAAGGTCTCTTCAGCCGACTTCGAGTAGCCGAAATCGTAGGCGCGCGTGAAGTACTGGTCGGCACCGTCCAGTGCGCGAGCCGCCATCAACTCGCCGGTTCTCACCAGACCGAGCCCGACGCCCAGCTCGGGGCCGATCAGGTTCTGGCCACCTTCACCCCGATTCAACGCCAGGTAGGCCGCACTTGCGCCGAGACCGCGTACCAGCCAGGTGAGCAGCGCGGTATCCTCGTCATCAGGGTGGGCGCCGATGACGAGAACCCGTTTGACGCTCCCCAAGCCACGCAGCGCCTGCGTGACGCCGACGATGCCGTGCTGGGGATCCACGGCGCCCTGCGCCGCAGCACCAGCCGGGATCATCACCAAAACGGCAAGCGACAGCACGAGCCCCCGTCCCAGGCGCGAGATCCCGGTGCCAGCGCTACCGTACCCGCTCGAGCCAGTGTAAATCATGGTCCGTGAAACTATCCGAGCCCGGCGGTGCGGGCCAGCGCGGCATCCCCAGGTTCGTCTTGTGTCCGCTTCGCACCGCGAGTAGCATCCGATAAGTAGCATCCGACCGGAGACGATCCCCCTCGCATGAGCCACACTCTTAGATGAGCCGATCCGAAGAAAGCGTTCCAGCCCGGCGCTCCCTTGCCGTCACAACGATCCTCCTGGCTCTCTCCATTACACACCTTGCCTACGTGCCCCTCGCCGAGCTGCGTGGGATGCCGATACTGCCGCCCGC
>JASFTI010000018.1:0-22486 GCA_050053635.1 Gemmatimonadales bacterium | reverse complement strand
AACGCGCCCGACAGCAGCAAGGCCGCCAGTCTTGGAACCGATCTTCTGATAAAAAGGGACTTCTCGGTCGCGTCTGTCATCGGATCGCGGCGAAGCTAGCTCAACGGCCACGGTCGAGTCAAGCGAGCTTCGCGACGGATCACCTTTGAACCATTCACGCTCATTGTAGGTCCAAATAAGTAGAAACCAAGCGACGTCTGGATGTCGAGTCAGACATGCTTGAACTGGAAGGTGGGGCTGCATGACCAGGGCCGGTGCTGATCGCCTGGATCCGCGAGCACAACGTTCAACGTGGCGAACACGATCCGGCGCTTCACTACTACGGTTACGACTGCGCGTTCAGGAGCTGGACGGAGTCGACCAACCTGATCTCCGGCTATCTGGAGGTCGTGGATCCCGGGGCGGTGGAGGATATAACGACCAGACTGAACAACTACACGCTGGAGGACGCCCGGTACGTCTACGATTTCCTGGCGGCCAACGCCGATGCGTACATCGCTCAGAGCAGCAGCGAGGAATACGAGCTGATTCTGAGGATCGCGGAGAACCCGGAGCCCAGCTGGCAGGTCTGGTACAACCTCGATGGCGGAAAGGTGATCATTTGGACACATAACTTACACGTTGGCAACACGTATCTGGAAGACTCGGGGACGTAGGCGCAGATGCTGGGCTCGAGGCTGAAAGAGCAGTACGGGGAGGACTACTACATCATCGGCCCGGTGCAGATACTTACGCCTACCGTTTCCATCAGGCGGGCATTCCGCTGTTTTTACTGGATCTCAATCAGGTCGACTATTCGGTGGAGGGAGCGAGCTGGCTGCCGGGACCGATGGACGTACGCTTCATCGGGGCGTCCTATTGTGCGGAGGACGATGCAGAGTACTACCTAACCGCGTCGCTACCTGTTCATTATGACGGCCTCGCACATTTTGAGGATACGAATCCGACAACGCGGATTAGTTTCGGAGAGTGAATACCGTCGGCGCTCGGTGGGTCATAAGCAGCTGCTCTTCCCTCCGCTGGGCCGCGTATCGGCGCTGTCGGCGTCTCCGGCGAGTTCTTCGGCGGTATCGATTGACCGGCGAGGAAGTTTGGAGGGTGGCCAAAAGGTAGGTGGCTGGGGGCGGCCGCCGACGGCGACCGTCCCCCAGCCATTGAATCCAGTACTACCTGCGAACCACTATCGCCCGAGGCTGCATCACCACGTCGAGCGGAACGTCACTGAACCTGGCACTCCTCCAGTCCATACTGTCCGATTCGGGCGTAGGACGGCAGTGGGAGGCCCACGAGATGCCGCAGGATGAAAACCGCATCCGCGGCGGCCACAGACCCGTCCCGATCGACATCGCCCAGGGCAATGTCACAGTTCGGGCAGATGGGCAAGCCGATCAGAGATCTCAGTATCTGTACCGCATCGGTGGCACCCACGTACGGCGGCTCATCACGCGTCACGTCACCGAAGGGCCATTCCCTCACTCCAATGCCCAGGGGCGAGGTCGTCTCGAGTGCGGGCAGGTAGTCTTCACCGCCGGAGCCGCTGAGTTCACTGAACAGCTTCTCTATCGGCACGCAGGCACCTCTTGCAACAGCCGTACTGAGGTTGAGACGCAGACCCAGCAGAGAGACTCCGGGCACACCCACCGGTTCCGCGCGGGTCGCGCTGCAGGCGAGCGCGCCCTCATCCACCTGGCTCTCGTCGCAGCCTAGCGTGCCGCCGAAGTCACCCTCGAACATGTCGACGTAGGCGATGTCGACCGGATTCCAGGCCATGTCCTCCACGAAGGTTGCGACGGGGAGATCGCTGCCATCCTTGGAATACAGGATCTGTGCGAGCGCGAAGTCCTCTCCCTGCATGGCGCTGGGATCCCCGACGTCGGGATACTCCATGGTCCTCATGTCCTCCGGAGCGAAGCGGGCGACGTAGAGGGCCTCCTCGGCGGGGTGTGGAATCGGCCCATCATCGATGGGGTAGCGATAAAGCTCGCCGAAGCCGCGCTCGGAAATCATCAGAGCCCCTTCGGTCAAAGCGAGCCCGTAGTGGTCGCGAGGATCGTTGATAGGAAACGGAGTTGGAGTCAGCGCTAGCTGGGTCGCCGTCGAGGTCATATCCGGATCGATGCTCCACAGCAAGCCGCTCTCGTCGGTGAAGTAGACGAGCCCCGACCGGCCCACCGCCACTGCATGTACATCATCGACACCGGAGGCGAGAGTAGTGCTGCTCCAGTCGTCCAGCGAGACCTTGACCAATCCGCCATAGAGACTGCCATAGAGATAGTCACCTACATACAGCGAGTTGTCCTGCGGTCTGTAGGCCAGTCCTCCCACCCAGCCCGAAAAACTGGTGGGAATCGGATCCTCCGCGGTTCCATCCAGCGGGATTCGGTACACCTCCCTAGACACCCACGGCGATCCGTACAAGTCGTCGTCGGGACCCCAGGTAAGCCAGTACACAGCCCCGTCGGGCAACGCCTTGAAATCGGAGACGGTCCCATCCGGCTGGACTTTTCTCAGCCTATAGGGATCAAGGACACCGACGTACCAGTTCCCATCCTGACCCAGCGCGAGACCGCGCGGTTGTCCCAATCCACTCGCGATGGGAGCGCCCACGGTGCCGTCCGGCAGTATCGGGATCAGGCTGCCTCCGTTGTCCCGAGTTGCGACCACAACGCTTGGGGGTCCATCGCGTGTGTCGCCGGTAGCCATGCCCCAGGGTCCGTCGTGGTTGCTGGAGATGATCTCCATGCCTTCAGAGTACACGTAGAATTCTACCGCCACCTTCTGATTCTGCAGCCAGCCGTCCGCCGGCTGGAACAAGGCGTTTCCGTCGTTGAACCGCAGAGGTAGGCCGGACGGATCCAGGGTCACCGTTACCGAAGTTGCCTGTGTCTCACCGGCCAGCCTCGGCGGATCCGAGTTCCCTCGCGCTGCGGCGTGCACCCAAGCCAGATCGGGCTCGGCTAGCCGTTACTCCGGCACCTCGTAGTCACCAGTGCCGAGCAGAGCCCTCACGAAGGCGGGTTCAAGAGTATGCGCAACGTCCGGGAGGGTGTCCCTAGCTTCGGATTGCTCGATAACACCGGTCTCTTTGGCAACCTCTGGAATGGTGAAATCGTCGAGGGTAATCAGCGTGCCCGTCTGACTCACGGTGCCCGAGGTCGGTGAACAGGAGACCCACGTGTCCGGGGAAGAGCACGTCCAATCCAGCGTTCCGAGACCCGAGAGGTTGAACACTGTTGTCGAGGTGTTAACGTTGCTGCCGTTTCGCTCACCTCGCTCGGAGAGGTACCAGGGTGAGAATCCCAGGATCGGGCCCGCCGGCCGGGCTTTCAGCAGATAGCCTCCCCAATCCTTGTCTTGCCAGCCAGCCACTTCGACGACATAGTCGCCCGTCACCGGCAGCTCAACCCCGTAGAGCAGCGCCTGGAGGCCCAGCCCGGCGTACGGCGCCATATCGTTCCCGTCTAGTCCAGTTTCCCCGTCCGGCATGTAGACCCGGACTACCGGGTCGCGCAGCCGCAACGATGCGGAGTAGTCGGTCAGCACCGCCACGTCGATCTTCTGCCCCGCGGTTCCCGCCAACAGGTATCTCATGCGTTCGCCGTAGGGGAGGGTCCCCTCCGTCGTCGCGCCCGCATCGAGCGCAATGCGCGGCGCCACCAACAGGCGCACCCGCAGCGTCACCGGCGAGTTGGCCGCGTTGCCGCTGACCGTCACGAAGCCACTATGGAAGCCGACGTCGAGCCCCGTGGGATCCGCCGTGACATTGAACTGGCCCGGCGTGACATCGCTCGCGCTGCCCGAAGTCGGGCTGACTGTGATCCACGACGCGTCGTCCGTCGCCGTCCAGTTGATCGTCCCGGCGGCGCCAACGTTGCGGACCTCCACCGGCGTCACGATCGACGATCCCCCCGGCTCTACCGTCAGCGTCAGCCCTCCCGGATGGAGCGAGAGCACCAGGTTGCTTGGTGCTACCGCGGCGACCGCCGCAGCGGCATCGACGACCCCATAACCACTCGCCCAATCGAAGCCGGGCGCATCGATATCCTGCGCGGTACTCCGCAGGACCTGGCGCACCTCATCGACGCCGAGGTCGGGGCGCACCGCACGCACCAGCGCCGCAACGCCAGCCACGTGCGGTGAGGCCATGGAGGTTCCATCGAGGTACCGATATTCGCCTCCGCCCCAGGTGCTCCGCACAAAGTCGCCGGGGGCGGCGAGCTCGACTTGGGGACCGGCGTTGGAAAACGAGGCAACATCGTCAGAGTCGTCGATGGCGGCCACCGCGATCGCATACGGTTGCGCAGCAGGAAAGTCAACGTGCAAATCGCGGCCATCGTTGCCAGCCGCGGCGACGGGAAACACGCCCGCGGAGTAGGCGGCGAACAGAGCATCGGCCTCAGCGAAAGAGGGGAGTAGGCCGCCCAAGCTCATGTTGATGACGTCCAGACCGTTCTCGGTGGCCCACTGAATCGCTAACGTGCTGTGGCTAACATGAGCCGTGCAGAGAATATCTCCGGCGGCCTCGGGATCGAAGACACGCAAGGCGTAGAGATCCACCTCCGGCGCCACTCCCACGACGCCGATCGTGTTGTCCAGCGCCGCCACCGTCCCCGCCACGTGTGTGCCGTGCGTGCTGCATATGGACGAGTTGTCGTCCCAGTCCGCACGTGTCGTGCCGCCGGTGACCAGGTTGATGCCGCCGATCGGGTTCAAATCGGGATGATCCTCATCGATGCCCGTATCGATGATACCCACGGACACGCCAGCGCCCTTGGTGTACGTCCATGCGGCCGGCGCGTTGACGCGGTTGATGCCCCACGGGGTGCTCTGCGCGGTGGGCTCCTCCAGGTAATCCGGCTCCACGTAGTCGATGTACGGATCAGCCAGCAACTCCTCCAGCCGGTCGGGATCGATCGTGGCCGCTACGGCCGGAATGATTCGATATTGGATCGTCACCCGCACGCCGAGCGGCCCTAGATCTGAAGCCAGCTGCGCGACCTCGGCCGAGGCCAACGCGGGCGTCCCATCGGGGCGCATCCCCTGAACCTCGTCCACGGGCTTGAACCCGATGATCGCGCGTCCGTTCAGCTCGCGTATCTGGTCTCTGATCGTCGTGATCTCCTGCGCCGTCAGATCGCTCTGCCGCCCCAGCCGCTCTTGCTGCGACCAGAGCTCGCCCGGCAGCAAGATCAACAGTAGCACGAGAAATCCCGCGAGACCGTAACGCCGAACGTTCGCTTGCCTCGCAGACATACTTGTCCTCCTTAGCCACTAGATTCGCGTCTTTCGTACGTCGAATCCGCGTCTATCGTCATTGTTTTTTGACATCTCCACACCTCGAGACACTGGCTCGACTCCCGGTCACGGCGCGACCACGCAGACGTTCACGGGCTCGGTTATGATGATCGCGCGCTGCAGCAGATCGATGCGTTCGGACGTCAGCGGATCGATTGCGTCCAGCTCCGTCAGCGTCGGGACGAACTGCGTGCAACCCACCGCTAGCCCCTCTGCCGTGAACGTGAGAACAGTAGGCACATCCTCCGAGACACCTTCTGTAGAGACCGCTATGAACTTGAGCGTTCCGAGAGAATCCTCGTTTGCCACCACCTAATCCCAGATGGCGGGCCCGCTCGCGTCATCCAGATAGTCTAGCAGGGAAAGATTCCAGGTCGCGTCACCCCTCACGTTGGGCAGCGGTTCCGGGATTTGAGTTACATCGAGCTGCAGCGTGATCCCGGACGTACCGCCCACAGTCAGGTCCAGGTCTTGGCCTGCGAGACATCACGACGAAGCGGCCGAGGCCTGGGTACTGTCTCATTACTGCCTCCTGCAAGGGCCTGCGGTTGAGGAAGGGGTAGTGGGAGGGGGCGGTCAGCTACAGCGACCGCCCCCAACTGCCAAATGCGCTTCCTATCTGCTGACTATCACCGCTTGAGGGGGTATCACGACGTCGGGCGAAACGTCCATGAAGTTCTTCTCGAGAACCGTCAGCTCGTGGACCTGCACCTCGAGCCCGTCGGCGTAACCTTCCGCCTTGACCTTCATCTCGAGCTCGAACAGAACGTCGCTCTTCAGCCCGTTGGCTGCCGCGCCGGCGGCCTTCACCAAGCCGGGCCCGGCTTCGAGATTGATCGCCCGGAGCACTTCATCATCTAGCGTCGCCGCCGCCACGGGCTCGAGCTTCTCGGGATCGTACAACAAATCCACGAAATAGCCGGTCGGCGTGAGCTCGACACCCACCGCTCGCACCTTGCCGGTCACCGTGATGTGGGAGCCCGGAGTCGCGGCCTCGTTGTCGAGCGTGAGATATACGTTCACGCCGGGTGAGAGGGCCGCTTCCTCCGCGGATTCCGCCGGTCGCGTGGGCTCGTCGGCGCAGGCGCTGAACCCTGCGGCGAGCGTCAGGCCCAGCAGCGTCGCGGCAGCCAGCACCGTGTTCGTTCCTAGGTATCCGCGCCTAAGCATCGGTCTTCCTCCTTGTCTACCGCTGGTGAGGCTTCATCTAAGAAGTCCCTCCGTTTCACGGAACCTGGCACTCCGCCAGTCCATACTCTCCGATTCGGGCGTAGGGCGGCAGCGGGAGGCCCACGAGATCCCGAAGGATGAACACCGCATCCGCGGCGGCCACAGACCCGTCCCGATCAACATCGCCCAGGGCAATGTCACAGTTCGGGCAGATGGGCAAGCCGATGAGATATCTCAGTATCTGTACCGCATCGGCGGCACCCACGGCCGGTGGCTCATCACGGGTCACGTCACCATAGGGCCATTCACTGACGCCGATACCCATCGGTGACCACACGTCGAGATCGGGCAGCAAGTCCTCTCCCAGCGGCCCACTCAGCTCGGTGACGAGCTTCGCTACAGGTACGCAGGCGCCGCGCTCTAAAGCCGGGTCGAGGTCGAGCTGCAGGGTGAGCAGCGTGACCTCGGGCACGCCCACTGCGTCGACCCGCGCCGCTGTGCAGGCCAAGGTGCCCTGATCGACCTGACCCTCGTTGCAAAGGAAGGTTCCTCCGAAGTCACCTTCCTCCCTACCGACGTAGGTTATGTCGGCCGGGCTCCAGGATATCTCCTCTACGAAGGCGGCAGCCGGCAGATCGCTGCCATCCGTGCTGTAAAGGATCTGCGGGAGCTCGAAAGGTTCCCCGTGCATCGCGCTCGGGTCCCCGACGTCGGGATACGCCATCGTGCTCATATCTTCAGACGCGAAATGAGCAACGTAAAGGCCGCCCTCAGGACCGGGATGCGGGATCGGCTCATCATCGATCGGGAACCGATAGAACTCGCCATAGTACCTATTCGAGATGACGAGTTTGCCATTGACAAGGTCGATGCCGTACAGGTCGTACATACCGGGGGTGACCCCTATCCGGGTCGCAGTGGAGGTGACATCGGGGTCGACACTCCAAACACTGCCATAGTCGTCGGTGAAATAGACCACTCCCGAGTTTCCGACCGCCACAGCCATGGGACGATAGACGTCTGTGGCGAGCGTGGAGGTGCTACCGTCATCGAGGGAGAGTTTCGTCAATCCGTAGTCGAGGAGATTGGCGATGTACAAGGAGTTGTCTTGCGGCCTGTACGCCACTCCTCCGACACATGACGGCAGACTGGGAGAGACCGGGTCGACGGTCGAACCGTCCCCGGCGATATCATAGACCTGTCCGCCGGCCCAGCAGCCCGTCGACCCGAAGAGGTTCCCATCCGGGCCCCATGTCAACCAGAACACTGGTGCTGGGAGGGTCGGGTCCTCGACAAAGACCGACCTAGTCCCGTCCCGGAGGAACTGCCAGATTATGTAATGTCCGGTCGCGAGGCGGTCGTACACCAACCAGTTGGCATCGTGGTTCGTTGCGAGACCGCCCGGAAAATACACATCCGTGGCTAGCGGCGTGCCCAGAGGTCCGACGCGAGGAACTGCGAACAGGCTTCCACCAGCATCCCCTGTTCCGACCATTACGGGCGGGTCGCCGGGCCGCGTGTCATCGGTGGCCGTCTCGTAGACATTGAGGTGACCGGAAGAAACGATGTCGATGCCTTGAGAGTACACGAAGAACGAAACCAAGACCTGTTGATCCGACAGCCAACCGTCGGCTGGCTGGAAGTCAATGTCTCCGTAGTTCCACTTCAGAGGCAGGCCAGTCGGATCCAGGTCTACAGTTACCGTAGTTGCCTGAACTTCACGGCTCAGCCTCGGTGGATCTACGGCCTCACGGGCTGCGGCCTGCAGCCAAACCATATGGGGCTCGGCTAGCCGCTCGTCCGGCACATCGTACTCAGCGCCAAGAAGACCTCTGACCAAATTGCGATCGAGGGCACCAGCGACGGCTGGGTCAGCGCCGCTAACTTCGGACTGTGCCTCTTCTGTGGGAGTCTCAGGCAGACTGTAATCGTCAAGAGTGATCAGCTCACCCTCACTCGCCGTCCCGGCGCTGGGGCTGATCGTTATCCAGTCTTGGGACGGCGTTCCGGTCCAATCCAGCGTTCCGAGACCTGAGAGGTTATACACCAGGAATGAAGTGCTGGCGTCGGCCCCGTTCTGCTCACCTCTTTGGCTTACGTAATACGGTGAGAATCCGAGGATCGGCCCCGCTGGGCGGGCCTTGAGCAGGTAGCCGCCTCCCATTGCGTCGGCCCAGGAGCCCACTTCGACGACATAGTCGCCCGTCTCCGGCAGCTCGACCCTGTAGACGAGTGCCTGGTAGCCCAAACCGGCCAAAGGTGCCATATCGGACCAATCGAGCAACGTTTCCCCGTCCGGCATGTAGACTCGTACAACCGGATCGTACAACCGTGGCGATGCCGTGTAGTCTGTCAGCACAGCCACGTCGATCTCTTGCCCTGCCGTTCCAGCCACCAGGTACCTCACGCGTTCACCAACGGCGAGCATCCCCGCCGTTGTCACGGCCGGATCGAGGGTGATTCGTGGGGCTACCGCGAGGCGTACGCGCATCGTCACGGGCGAATTGGCCGCGTTCCCGCTGACCGTCACGAAACCCGTGTGGAAGCCGGTGCTGAGCCCGGATGGATTCGCAGTGACATCGAACCGCCCGGGCGTGACATCGCTCGCGCTGCCCGACGTTGGACTGAGCGTGATCCAGGTGGCGTCGTCCGTCGCCGACCAGTTGATCGTCCCGGCAGCGCCAATGTTGCGCACCTCCACCGGCGTCACGATCGGCGTTCCCCCGGGCTCTACTGCCAGGGTCAGCTCCCCGGGATGGAGGGAAAGCGCCAGGTTGGTGGACGCCACCGCGGCGACTGCGGCGCCCGCATCGACAACGCCGTAACCACTTGACCAATCGAATCCGAGCGGGCTAATGTCGTCCGCTGTGCTGCGCAAGACCTGGCGCACCTCATCGACGCTGAGGCCGGGGCGCGCAGCGCGCACCAACGTCGCAGCACCGGCAACGTGGGGCGAAGCCATCGATGTTCCATTCCAGGAGGCGTATCCCCCCCCACCCACGGTGCTCAGCACACTGACACCGGGGGCGGCGAGTTCGATATTCGGGCCGGTGTTCGAGAACGAAGCCACATTGTCAGCCCCGTCGATGGCCGCCACCGCGATCACGTGCGGAAACGCTGCTGGAAACAGAACCTGTCCATCGAGGTAGTCGTTGCCAGCCGCGGCGACGGGGAGCACTCCCGCCGAGTAGGCAGCGAACAGAGCATCCGCCTCAGAAAAAGCCGGGTACCAGCTGCTGAAGCTCATGTTGATCACATCGATACCGTTCGCAGCCGCCCACTGAATCGCTGGGATGATCGCGGAGAGGAAGGCACTGCAGTAAGTGATTCCCTCGCCCTCAGGGTCAAAGACACGTAGAGAGTAGAGGTCTGCCAAGGGCGCGACTCCGACCACTCCGGTCGTGTTGTCCAGCGCGGCGGCGCTTCCAGCGACGTGGGTACCGTGCGTCGGGCAGAAGCTCGAGTTGTCGTCCCAATCGCTCCGCGCGGTTCCGCCGGTGACGAAGTTCTTTCCTCCGATCGGGTTCAAATCCGGATGATCCTCATCGATGCCCGTGTCCATGATACCGACCGACGCGCCAGAGCCCTTTGTGAATGCCCATGCGGCCGGCGCGTTGACACGGTTAATGCCCCACGGGGTTGTCTGCGCTGTGGGCTCGTGCAGGTAATCTGGCTCTACGTAGTCGATGTTCGGGTTCGCCAGTAGCTCTTCCAGCCGGTCAGGATCAAGCACGACCGCAACGGCGGGGATGATCCAGAACTGGTTCGTCACCCGCACTCCCAGCGGCGCTAGATCCGCAGCGAGCTGCGTAACCGCGTCCGGAGCCAAGGCGGGGGTGCCATCGGAGCGCATCCCCTGAGCCGCGTCCACCGGCTTGAACCCGATGATAGCGCGTCCGTTAAGCTCTCGAATCTGGTCTTTGATCGTCGCGATCTCCTGCATGGTCAGATCGCTTTGCCGCCCTGGCTTCTCTTGCTGGGACCAGAGATCGCCCGGCAGCGAGATCAACAGCAGCATGAGAATTCCCGCGAGACCGTAACGCCGTACGTTCGGTTGCCTCGCAAACATCTTATCCTCCTTAGCCACTAGACTCGCTAGTTCTTCCGCCGAATGCTCTTCTACCTTCATTTATCTTCATTGTCTCCGGACGTCTCCGTCCCTTGAGACACTCGCTCGCCTCCGTTTACGGTGCGACCACGCACACATTCACGGGCTCGGTTATGATGATCGCGCGCTGCAACAGATCGATGGTCTCAAAGGTCACTGGATCGATCGCGGCCAGCTCGGTCAGTGTCGGCATGAGGTCCGTGCAGTTTTGCGCCAGAGCCTCGACGGTAAAGGTGAGCGCGCTGAGCACGTCACCTGAGACACCGAGCGCAGAGGCGGCCGAGAAGGCCAGGGTTCCAGGGGGGTCCTCGTTGGCCACGAGGAGATCCCAGATGCTCCCGCTCGCGTCGTCGAGATAGTCGAGCAGCGAGGCATCCCAGGTCACGTCACCGACCATCGAAATCAACGGTTCCGAGATCTGAGTCACATCGAGCTCCAGTGTAATACCGGAGGTAGCGCCCACAGCTGGATTCTCGGGGTCTGCGAGGGTGCGTACGTAGACGACCGGCTTGACAGTCACGGTCACGCAGCCGTCAGCCTCCGGCCCGGAGCTGCTCGCGCAGACGGTGCAAGTTCCCTCCGCAACACCGCTCAGCTCGCCGGTGCTGGGATCGACGTCGGCAATGGACGGGTCCGAGCTTGACCAGGTCACCGTCCGCCCGTTGACCTCCTGCCCGAGTCGGTTGCGGACCACCGCGCTGAGCATCTCTGTCAGCCCGATCCCGACCTCCGGGTCGGTCGGACTCACATCCACCCAGCCGTTCTCGTACTGGATCGGCGCCCAGACGTACACGGTGAACTGGAACGTCATGACGCTCGGCTCCACGTCCCAGGTCCAGGTCTTCGCCTGCGACACCTGGTCGGGCGCGAGAATCTCATCGTACTGGTGGTAGGGCTGGTTGCTGCCGGTGAAGTCGGCGGTGCCATCGGCATTCGAGACCACCACGCTTCCGGAGCCGCTCGTCACATCGGGCCCCGTGTGGAAGAATATTCGGATGCCCTCCGTGGCGAGGGTCGTCCCGTCCCGGGTGCCAAGCTTCTGCCCGATGAGGTTCTGGAGGGTGACATCGGCCTGAAACACCTGGCTGCCGTCATAGCTCACATTGGAGGATTCGAGCAGCACGTAAACCCCCTGCTCACCGACGATTATCTCGCCGCCCGCAAGGGATGCCCCGGCTTGCGGATCGGTGGTCGCTGCGCCACACCTCAGCCCCAGATTGCTCACGTCGGCGAGGCAGGGGATGGCGTAGACCGATTGCTCCGGTTCCGACGCCGGCACCGCGGAAGTGGGGCCGTCCCGGCATCCGGTGACCGCTGCAAGCGTGTTCAGGGCTACGACAGCAGCTAGCGACGACCACGTAGCGCGAAGCATGGCAGCCTCCTCGTTAGTCGGATCTGAATCTGTCCTGAATGTCGAATAGTCTGGAACCGCCTCGATGGGGACTGTCGAGTCCACCTCGCTCGAGATCGGCATGGAAGTTTTGACCGCGATCGGCCGGGCCGTCCACCGGCCATGTAGCGTTCGCCCGGAGGCGCTGAAGATCGTGTCGTGCGCCGCGGGCAGGTCAGTGGGCTACCGCTGATCGCGCTGCGAATCGGCGCCCTGACGAACACAGCTAGAATACCGTGCTGCCACCGCCACCAGTACCACCGCCGCCGCCGATTGGGCTGCCGCTCTGTAATGTCAGATCAGTCAGGGGAGGAAGCTCCTCCAGGACTGGAGGATCCCATTCTGCCTTTGGGGTCTCAGGTTCGTGGATGTCTGGTCGAACCGAGCGCGGGGGAGATGCGTTCGTTTCCACTTTGTCCCTCCGTGGTGTAGTCGAGCTGTCGGTACTGAGCGGCGTGTCGCAAAGGCTTCACGTGCCGGTCGCTGCCTCCGGTCCGCGGGCACACGTCGAACTCCGGCTGCTTCTACTCAGCCTTCGAGCTTGTCCCTGCTCGCAATTGGCGTGAGAAAGACTTGGAATAGCTGGGTGCGAAGTGCGGACCACTAAGCGGACGGCGGGAAGTCTAACAGCGTCCATCTGTGAGGCCGTGGGTTATGGGCAACCCTTCACGACCACGCCTCAACCCTCTCCCGATCGACTCATAATGGTGCGCTGTTAACGGTGGCGCAAGTCGAAACACGAGCAATAACGGTTATCCTTTAAGTCCCACTCGGGCAGGGTTTGCCGCCTCCTTGTGCCTCATGGACTCGGCTCGACAGATTGCGCGTGATAACGGCGGCTCGGCCTTTCAACGCGAACTCAGGAAAGTGAGATTGGACGTTGTGCGCCGATCACGGGTCAGGCGAACGAAGCGGAGAGACGGCGAGACTCGCGCGACCAAGATGCGATGGCCATTCCACGCCAAGCGCTTAGCCGCTGGCACGCCCTAGACCTCGACGAGGCCGTGGCGCTGCGCGCCTGGGCCCTGAAAGCGCTGAGCGCGGAGCACGGCAACGCCGGAGGGCTCGACCCGCCACCCATCGCTGCTGCGACCACCTGGGAGTCCTTCCTCGAGGTCGAAGGCTGCGCCATCGCGTTGTCCCGCCTGCGCACCGCCGTTCCGCGGGCTGTGGCGACCGATGCCGGCACCGCGATCGAGGCCTGGGCCACGATCGCCCTCAAGCGGGTGCTGGCCGCGAGAGCCCAGCTGCGCGACCTCGGCGAGCTGGCCGGCCGGCTGGGCAGGCAGGTCATAGCCTTGAAGGGTGCGGTCTCGGTCGCCCGTGGGCACGACCTCGAGCTCGACGACATCGATCTACTCATTCGGCCCGAAGAGGCCGACGGTTTCGCTCACGCTCTCGATGCCAGCGGCTATCACGCCACCGGCGGTGCCAGTCCGCGGCACCTGGGCACCCGTGTCCTGCCGGGCGGTTTGGGCGTCGAGCTCCACGTCACGCTGCACCGCTACGGTCGCGCTGCCTCGGAAGAGCTCTGGTCGAGCACGACGCCGCTGGACGGTAGCCCTGGGCTTCAGCGTCTCGACGCCCTGGAGCATGCCTGGCACGTGTTGACCCACATCGCCATCGACCATCCCGATCGCCGCGGCAGAATACGTGATCTGCTGTTGATCACCGACGCCTGCGCGGATTGTTCCAGTTACCAGATTCGCGCGCTTCGGCGTCGGATCAGCGAACATCCTTACAGGGACGAGCTTGAGCGCCTGCAGAGGATGGCGCGGAGCTTAGCCGAAGGACCACCGGTGGTCGACGAGTACCAGCGGCTCGCTGCGGTTGGCTACAGCCTTCGAAGTGTGCTGGATCGGCTAAGGCTGCCTGATTGGATAGTCACCAAGACGTGGCGCTGGGCCTTCGCGTTTCTCGGCAGCCGCGCTGACCGTCGCGAGGTATTGGCGGAGACGACGGAGCGGTGCCTAGCGCCTTCGCGTTACCGGATCATCTACTGGGTGGAACAGCGAGCGCCTCGGCTCGGGCAGGCCTGGAGAGTATTCTTAAGGTTGGCACGCCTTCCGGTTGTCATCGTGATCGCTATCGTCCTCACCGGTCTGGCACGATATCAACTTCGCCGCTCCGGCCTCTGAGCCTCAGGGCGCCGGCGCGATCTCGAGCGCCGCAGCATCTTCCCGGGTGGCCAGCGGCACGCCGGCGGAATCCACCACGCTTACCGCTAATCGGTAGCGCCCCGGCGACAGGAGACCGGGGATCAGTCCGGTCAAGACGGAGGTGCGAGGCCCACGGCCGACTGAGCCCTCGAAGCGGGTTCGGCTCGAGTGCCGCACCGTTCCGTCTGGTGCCTTGACCGCGAGCAACAGATCGGCCTCTTCGTCCACGCCCCTGACTTCGACCCTCACGGCGATCGGTGAGCCGGCGTTTAGCGGCGTCGAGCCGACATCGACGGTAACGATGGCCGGGAATGCTGCGTATCGCCTGGAGCTGGAGGCCGGTTCCTCCCAATCGGGCGCATTCGTCACGTCGGCCTGTGTTCCCCTGGCAAAAGCATCGATCGCAGCGTCCAGGTCGCTGTCGAGAACGGGGCCGCCTTGGTCGAGGAGCAGACCACGCGAGCATAGAGCCCGCGCCGAGAGGAGGTCCTGTCCGGCGAGGATCAGAGCCGCTCCGTCCTGCAGGCGGCGCTGGAGAAAAGCGATGGCCCGGGCCCGGAACTCGACATCGCAAACGGCCAGAGCCTCATCGATCAGGTAGACGTCAGCCGGTAGCAGAAGACCGGGCGTCATTCCCAGTCGCACCCGCTGGCCGGTGGACAGCCAACGCACCGGCTGCGAGCTGAAATCCGACAAGCCCGCGAATTCCAGGAGGTTTTCGATCCGGGAAGCTGCACCGGCGGCGGCGCAGTAAGCCTCGAGGTGCTCCACGGCCGTGAGCTCCGCTGAGAACGGTGAGCCCGCCGCGATCACCGGCGATCGCCTGGCGAAGACCCGCAGCGACCCAGATGTCGGTCGATAGATGCCCGCCAGCACACGGAGGAGCGTGGTCTTGCCCGCCCCGTTAGGGCCGAGTAGCGCCATGGCCTCGCCGCGAGTCAGCCGGAATTCGAGTTCGCCGAGTTCGAACGGGCCGGCGAAGCGGCGTCCGAGTCCAGGCGGCGGGCGCAATGTCTTCCGCAGCCTCGACACTTGCAGCAGTGCAGTCGGCCTACTCACAGCAGCTCCCGCATGCGCGAGTCGAGGTGAGCGGTCAGCACCCACGCAAGCGACAGCGCTATGGCCACCAGCAGCAGCGCCGTCGCCAGCGCCGGCGCTGGTGGTGCCTCCGTGCCCAGGATAGCGGCGCGGTAGCACTCGATGGCGGTGCTGATCGGGTTGGCCAGGAAGGGAATCCTCAGAGTCTCCGGGACGAGGCTAGCGGGATAGACCACCGGAGCGGCGAACATCAGGACGGTCAAAGCGGGGGCCAGTACGATGCCCACATCGCGATAGAACGAGTTGGCGGCGGCCAGTAGCAGGCCCAGGCCGTACGTGATGCCGAGTTGGATGCCCATGCCGATTGGCAGCCAGAGCGCCAGCATCGGGGCCTCGGGAAGCCCTTCGACGGCAAATACGACCGCCAGCAGCAGTGGGAACCCGAGCAGCCCCTCAAGCAGGGCGCTCCCCACCGATGCACCCACCGGCACACGCGCCGGCAGCGTGAAGGTGTGCAGCACCAGGCCGTAGCGGTCGGGAGCGCTAGCCGCCACCGTGAGGCCACGGGCGAACACCCGCCAGACATAGATGCCGACGTAGGCAAACGAGAGGTAGGCCGATCCCGTGCCTCTGACCTTCAGCAGGAGCCCGAAAACCAGCGTGAACACGCCCGCCTCCAGCAGTGGCAGCAGCACGGCCCAAGACCGCCCCAGCAAAGTACGCCGTGATCGAGCCGCCCGCTCCAACCGGGCGAGACGGAACAGGAGTCGCAGCTCCTCAGTGAATCTGTTTCCCTCTGTCACGCTCAACCTCGAGCCGGCTGGAGTATCGCCGCCAGTCGGCCGGGGGCGTGGAAGCTGTCCCGACCCAGAATCAGCCTGAAGGCCTGCAGGGCTGCGGCCGATCTCAGCAGCTCCAGGCAGGAAGGGGCCACCTCCCGGTCGGCCATCAGCCAGGGCGCCTGTCGTATCAGGGCGGCCAGCGCATCGGTGCCCCGCGCTGGATGGAGGTCGGTGGGGCGTTCTTCTGCGACCTGAGGTAGCAGGACGCCGGAAAGCGGCGAGCGCCGGCGCCAGCGCCCGTATCCCAGCGAGGTCGCCTCTACAACCTGCCGACGTCCGGTCGGAACCCCGTTTTCCCAGCCGGCGTCGAGATGGAAATCCCGCGGCCATCCCTCGGCCTGAATCCGCCGCGACGGTCCCCTGCTCAGCACGACCTGATCGTCGGACACATAGTCCCAACCCGCTGCGATGAGATTGGCGCACGTGGTGGACTTGCCAGCGCCGGCATCTCCTGCCAGCAGCCAGGCGTTTCCATCGGGCTGCACCACGGCCGCGGCGTGGATCAGGACGCGGCCCAGCCGGCCGAGGAGCATGGCGGCGGAGATGGTGAGCATGGAGTAGAGATCCGGAAGTATCTGTTCACGCGTCTCCTCATCAACATAGCTCTCCTGGTCCACACAGATGTCCGCCCGACCATGCTTGAGTTCCAGCCGACCGGCGCATGCTTGCATTTCTCCCTTCAGCACGACGACGTCGACGTCCGCCATCAGCCACGCCTGCACCGTGCCCAGACGTAGCGTCGGCTCTCCACCTGTCTCGGGGGAACTCGGCAGCTCGCCGACGCCCACGCTGATGGTTGAGGGTGACGCAGGGGGTGCGTGCATGTCGGGTGGTTCGGAAGGCAACTGCGGCAGCCAGCACTCCACCAGCGGGGTGAGTCCGGACTCGTACTCGAGCGCCAGCGCACAGTCTTCCAGCACGCTGCGAATCTCGGTGCGTCGTTCCGGTTTCAGCCTGAATGCCTGGATCGCGTTTGCTGCGCCGCTCGCGCCGTGACGGTCCTGCGCCGATCCGAGACGTGCCATGCTCGGCGCGGGGCCGTCGTCCGTCGTGTCGCGATCGCCTCTTTCCACCCAGGCGTGCGCGACGACCGAGTCAACCGCTTCTTCGTTGTCGACCCCGAGGCAGAGGCGGGCTGGCACGCCGAGCTGGCGCAGCGCCAGACACTCGGCCACGCTCCGGTAAAGACAGGTGTTGCGCCACATCCGGCCGGGCAGCCTCGCCAGCAGCCGCAAAGCGAAGCGGGCGACTCTGAGCGACGCTTCCGTGTCGGCGCCGGTGCTCCTCACGACCGCCGGCGCCGCTGCGAGCAGTCCATCCAGATCCCGGCGAATGCGCACGGGTGTGACCAGAGCGGCCCAGAGCCCGACGCACAGCTGCTGCGGCGCGATCGTCATCTAGCAGCTTCCGGCAGCGGGCCGGCAGCTCGACACGTCAGGCATCTTCATGACGAACTCGACTCGGGTGTTGCGGGAAACTCAAGCTTCGGCGACCGGTTCAATTCGGAACGCCGGAGGGACGACGTGGCGATCCCGTTCCCACCGGGATCTCGAACGTCGCGCCTGGCGACTCGGGATCCAGCCAGCGCAGGGTCGGCGTGTTGTCCACCCACGCCGTGTAGACGATCCGGCCATCAGGCAGCCAGGCGGGTTCGCCATCGGGGCCGAGCCGCTGCGTCAACCGAATGATCCCCTCCGTAGTCAGGCTGATTAGGAAGAGCTCGGTGTCACCGGCCCGGTCAGATGCGAAAACCACCCGGTCGCCGTCGGGGCTCCAGGCTGGCTCCACCTCGGCGTCATCACTCACGACAAGAGATGCTGGGTCGCCGCCCGGCCGCAGGGTGAACACGTCGGCGGTGCCGTTCGTGGTGGACACGAAGACGATCTCCTCGCCGGTCGGATCCCAGCCCGGCGATGCCTCGACGGAGCCGCCGATCCCGAAGCCCGAAGTGAGCGGCAGCGGATCACTGCCGTCGGACTGGGCAACCCAGAGCCGGAAGACGCCGCCGGGATCGGTCATGTAGGCGATACGGCTGCCATCGGGACTCAGGGCGGTTTGGATCTCGTCGTGCTCTGTTTGAGTCAACCGCTGTGCGACGCCGCCGCCCAATGGCACGGAGTAGAGCTCGCCGTTTCCGTCGCGGAAACTGGTGAACACGACGGCTCCGGCAGCCGCGCTGGGATCCACGTCATCGCCGGCGGACTCCGTCAGACGGGTCAGGCGCTGCCCATCCAGCTCGACGCTATAGATGTCCCGGTTGCCCTCCCGCGACAGGTCGAAGACCACGAGCGGTGGCACGGCGACGTCGAGGGTGGCGCGGCCCTGCTCGATTCCGCTCTCCAACTCCGCCTCGGCGGCCAGCGTGACGGGACCCGCCGCCAGGAAGCGTAGTCGTTGGGCAGAGAGGAATTCAACCGCGTCTTCCGGGTCCGCCGACCATGAAATATCCGTTGGCGGCACGGCATCACCCTGGAAGGTGACAACAGCTTCGACCTCCGCACTGCGTTCGAGTCGACCCTCGAATTCGAGTTGCAGCCGGAACTCTGGACCGCTCGTGTCGCCACAGCCCAGCAACGACGCGGCAAGCGCGATGGCCATGGTTACCGAGTTTCGAGTTTGCCGCTTGAACATTCTGGCTACCACCTCCCGGGCTGATTCGGTCAACTGCCCCGTCCTACCCATCGGAGGGCTCGCCCGCACCCTCCAGCGGCTTGAGGAGCTCGGCCTCGCACAACCGGGTGAGTTGATCGTCGAGCGAGCGCTCCGCCGTCCCTCTCTCGACCTCGAATCGCTCACACAATCGATCGAGCAGCTCGGCACGGCTCAAACCCTCCTCCAGCCCCTTCCAGATCGCGGCGCCCGTCGCGTTCAGCCGGAAATACCGCTTCGACCCCGTGTGAAGCAGTACGGCCTCGTCCTGCAGATGAGCGGCAAGCACCTCTTCGGGAATGACGTATCGCATGGTAACTTCAGTCCTCGTCATACATTCGCCGGCCGCCAGTCGTCGGCAGCGGCGTGCCAGGCGCTGCGTCGGTGCTCCGCCAGCCAGGCCAGCTTACCGCTCGCCCGGGCGCAACGCAGACACGGGAATCGGTCGGTCACGTGCGGTGACTGCGGGTCCGGTTGCTGAGCGCGACGTAGCTCGGTCAGGCGATTCAGATATAGCCCGTAGGCCTCGGCGAAGCTCATTTCGCGAAGATCAGCCACCGCCTCGGCTTCGTTGAATCCGTAACAGGACAGCTGGCAGCAGGTGCACAGCCGTCCGCGGGTGTCGATATAGACCCTTCGGAGGTCGAAAGTGTCGCAAAGGCTCTCGGAGCCGTCGAACGGGGCGCCGTAGTCTAGGCTGATGGTCGTATTCCGATCCGAGTCCGCCGCCACTGCCTCGATCTCTTTCCGCACCGGCAGCCAATCTCCCGGCGGCAGGTCGCTGTCCCGTGCGGCGCTCCCTGGCGTTGGCTGTGGCAGGATGAACCCGATACCGGTGCAGCCCAGCGACTCGGCAAGATCCGCCCCCATTCGGATCTGGCCCCGGGTTCGGCGGTCGACGATGAGCGACAGATACGTCGGGATCCGCCTGCTCGTCAGCAACGCTATCGATAACAGGACGCGGTCGAAGCTCCCTCGACCCCGTTCGGCGTCATGCGAGGCCCGGTCAGCGCCCGATAGGCTGAGCCGCACCGACTGCGGCGGGTAGCGGTCGAGGAGCGGCATGGCGCGTCGCGTGTGCCAGCCATTCGTGACGAAGCGATACGGCACGTCTGTGTCGCTGAGTACTTCGAGGATGCGGCCGAAACCCGGATGCAATAGCGGCTCACCGCCTGTCAGACTGGCCAGCACGTTGTCGAACAGCTCGTTCGCTTCGACCACGACTCGCCGGACTAGCTCAGATTCCAGGCAGTGGACGGTCGTGACGTCGTCTCGGATACAGTGCGGGCAACGAAGATTGCAGTGCTCGGTGACCGCGAATCCGAGTACCAGTGGCTGCCTCTTCGTTCGGCGCGTGTCGGTGCCGGCGTCTCGGCAGTGATATCGCGATTTCGAGAACGTCGCCGTACGATCCGTCAAAAACTGGCTCCCCACTTAGTGATAGTCGCAGAAGTGTGCCAACCTTAACTCCGTCGCCGACGCACAACCCGCCAGATTGCCGCGATCTCCGTCTTCAAGCCCTGCCAGCGGCTCGCGAGTTCCTCGTAGTCGTCCCGGTCCCGATGTTGCGCGCGCTCGACAAACTCGCGTCCGAAGGCGCCGAACACGCCCAGCACACCACCCAGAGCGAAAGCGATCATCACCGTCAGGCGCCGCCTCGGCGACGACTTGTCATGAGGTGGCACTGCCCGATCGATCACCGTGATCAGCGGCGTGTCGTTCACCTCCTGGATGCGCGCTTCCTCGTACGATCGCCGCAGCGTGGTGAACACGTCCTGTTTGATCGTCACGCGCCGCTGCAGCCGCTCGTACTCGAACGTCAGCTCCGGCGAGCCGCGGAACTGGCGGTTACTCTCGAGAAAAGTCTTGAGCGTTTCCTCCGCCGCCGCGAGCTCGGCCTCGGCAGCTGCCATCCGCTCCTCGATGAAACGCCGCTTCTCTCCCACTCTGGACTGGCGGTTTTCCAAGTTGAAGCGGTTGAGAAGAGCGATGTAGCGGTTGGCCAGGTCGGCGGACAGAGCCGGAGAGATGGTCTCCACCGCTAGGTTCACCACCGAAGTCTCCGGGTTGTAGCGGACGGAGACTATGGTCTCCAGAACACGCCGACCATCCTCCAGCCGCTCGGCCTCGGTCTCACCCTCGATCTCCAGAATACTGATCAACTCGGCGCTGTCGTCGGGCGCGGCGGTGAGCGGGTTCGGCAATCGGGACAGCAACACCTGATCCTGCAGAGTGCGACTCTCTACCACGTCCGCGTAGAAGCGCGGCGAAGAAGGGCCGGCGCCCGCAGACACGCCGAAGCGAGCGGCGAGACCCGAGAGCCCGGCGGGTAGGTTCAGGGTTCTCGACTGCGTTTCCGGCACGAAGACGACGTGTGCCGTATAGCGCGGGTGGATAATGAGGACGATGATCGCCGTGGCAACGGCGAAGGCGATGGGCAGGCCGGCCACGAGCTTCCAGCGCTTCAGCAGTATGGCCAGGAGCTGCAGCAGGTTGGCCCGCTCCTCCTCATCGAAGCGCTCGAGGTTGGACCGTCTGGGCGGACGCGGGACCGTCTCCCGTAACAGTCTTTCGACGCCGCGTTCGGCGGTGGAACTGCCTCCACCCGGCGCCTTGATCTCGTTCGTCATCTTGCGCCCGTGACGCGTGGCTCGCAGACTCCGAGCAGCGTGGGCTGTTGTGTTATCGCGATATCTCCGCCACCCGGAAATCCAAAGTAATTCATCCACACCGCAACCTCAAACCTCCGGTCGAAGACATCACGCTCAGTGCACCTCTGAGCCAGCGGCAGGGGCCGGGCGTGCATCTCCATAGCCTGAGACGCGGTCTGACAGGTGGGTAATGTTCGTGGGAATGCTTGGTTCAAGCTCATGGGAAATGACAGTATCACCGCGTGGCGAATAATCGCTCACCCGCATGCAGCGATCTCACATGCATGACTCTATACCGGCCATATCGGTTCATCTAGCTTGCACTCTATCCGCCAGCAGCATAGTATGAAGTAACAAGCGGAGTGAGGCCGAAGTGAAGCTGTTCCTGTCAACCGGCGCCTCGCCATGATCGTGTCCCGCTGTTCGCCCGCCTACCCGTCGGCCCTCCTTTACACCCGGCCGTTAGTAGTCCACCGGCATTCACAGGCGATACTCACAGACAGGGAGAATCGTCCGCGCAGAAGGAACAGCAAGGTGGTCGAGGTCTTCTACCGGGCAATCGATGCCGGCTACAGCGCGCGCTTGGAACTGCGAGCGGCAGCAGGAGTCGTGCATGATCGAAGAGCAGCAGCCACGCTAGGTCCTGCGAGATACGGTCGCGAGTGGCCGGCTGTCTCGGCGAGCGACCGATGGTCTGTCTGCGGGGAGTCGCGGGCCCCCGACGACGCGCGACGGATCTGAGCAAAGGGGAGTGTACTAAATGCGTCCGGAAGTCATCACCCTGCTGGTGGTACTATTGGGGGTCGGTTGCTGCACACAACGATCGTCGGTGGATACGGAGACAACTCGGCAAGTGCAGGAGGAATTTAGGCCCATGACGATCGAGCCGATTCTGACCGAGGCGACTAGCGGGATCTCTAGCCGGCGCCGCTCGGTCATCCGCACCGCCGATGAATGGAACGTGTTCTGGGACGAGCTCACACAGAACCGAGATCCCAAGCCCGAAGCACCGGCTCTGGACTTCAGTCGCCACATGGTAATCGCCGCAGGTATGGGTGGACGTCCGACCGGCGGATACGCCATAACTATCGAGGAGGTGAAACGGAGCGGGGGGCGAGTATTGGTGGTTGTACGAGAGACATCCCCTGGACGGCGTTGTCTGACCACTCAGGCGTTCACTGCGC
>JASFTI010000017.1:0-22605 GCA_050053635.1 Gemmatimonadales bacterium | reverse complement strand
AGACCCCTTGGCCGAGCGCCGCCTGCGGCGAGCCCCAGTACTCGCGGGCCAGGCTCTCGGAGACCAACACCGCCGGGGCCCGCTCGCGCACGTCCTGCCAGGTGAGCGTCCGGCCCAGGAGCAGCGGGATCTCGAGCGTCTCGAGGTATCCGCCGCCGATCCACTTGTGCCGGCGTATCGACGCCGTCCGGTCACCCGAGTAGTCGAACCCGTCCACGTAGAGCGGATTGACGTTGTTGACCCCATCCATCGGGATCATGGTGCCGAGTGCGACCGACTGCACACCAGGGATCTCCGCCAAGCGGCGCGCGATGCGCTCGTGGGTCGCGGCGACTTCCTCCGGATCCTCGATCTCGTTCCCCGGGATGCGGAGGCGGAGCGCCAGAACGTTTTCCGGATTATGGAAGCCCGGGTCCACCCGCCACAGCGACATGAAGGTGCGGAACATCAGACCCGAGCCGATGAGCAGCACCAGGGCCAGGGCCATCTGGCTCACCGCCAGCGCGTTCTGCGCCCGCTGCCGTCGCTTGCCCGTCGTTCCGCTGCGACCACCCTCCTTGAGGGCGTCCACCGGCGCGACCCGACGTTGCCTGAGGACCGGGAACATACCGAAGAAGACGCCGGCGCCCAGCGAGACGATGAGCGCGAAGGCCAATACGCCCCAGTTCATCGAGACCTCGTCCAGGCGGGGAAGGTTGGCGGGGCCCGCGGCGACCAGCGCCTCCAACCCGAAGTTCGCCAGTGCAAGCCCGCCGACGCCTCCCAGCACGCCCAGCGACAGGCTCTCCTTCAGGTACTCCCAACCGATCCGGCCGCGACCCGCGCCCATGGCGCTGCGGATCGCCATTTCGGTTTCCTTCCCATCGGAGCGCACCAGGAACAGGTTGGCCACGTTGGCGCAGGCGATGAGCAGGACCACCCCCACACCGGCCATGATGATCCAGAGCAGATTCGCCACGGAACCCACGAGGCTGTTTTTGAGCGGCTGAATGTTCGGAGTGTAGCGTGCCCGTTCCGAAAAGTCCGCCACCGGGCCACCCGGAAACTTCTCGAACGCCAGCGGCAGCAGGCGCGCCGCATCCGCGTTCGCCTGTTCCAGAGTCACCCCGTCCCGCAAACGCGCCACACCTCCGAACCCGATGTTCCCCACGAACAGGGTCGAACGGTCATAACGAAGAGGAAAGATCAGAAGCGGGTTCGACCCGAGGCTCTGGAGGTTCGCCGGCATGACACCGATGATCTCCCAGGTCTGGGCGTTCGCCTCGATCGTCTGCCCAACGACGCCCGGGTCGCCAGCGAAGCGGCTTCGCCAGTACCCGTAGCCCAGCAGTACGACGTTCGGCGATTCGAGCTCCTCGTCCTCCGGCGTGAAGATCCGGCCCACGACGGGGCGCAGGCGCAGCGCCCGGAAGACCCCGCTCGTCACCCAGAGGATCCGCACCGCTTCCGGCTCACCACTACCAGTGATCGTCGCCAAGCTCGGCGTGTACATCCCGATGTCTTCGAAGACCCGGCTCTCATCCTCGTAGGTGAAGTGCCAGGCGGCGCACTGACCCGCGTTCTGTACACCCAGTGCCGGCGCACTATGGCTCACCGATACCAAGCGGTTGGCTTCCGCGTACGGGAGCGGTGAGAGAATGATGGCGTCGAGCAGGGTGAAGATGGCGGTCGTCGCTCCGATGCCCAGCGCCAGGACCAGCACGACCACCGCGCTGAACAGCGGACGCTTCGCCAGCGAGCGGACCGCGAAGCGCAGATCCCGGCCCAAGTCGGCCACAAAGGTCCACGCTCCCCCTTTGCCCCTCGCGCCTTCCTCACGCGCATCCATCCAGCGGCCCAGCTGCGCCCGCACGTGGGCCGGCTCGCTGCGCAGCAGTTCGTCCGCTGCCAGGCCGGTGTCACCCAACCAGGCCTCGACCTCGGCCTTCGCCTCTGCCTCGCTCGCGCCCCGGGCCAAGGCTTCCTGGTACAGGTCCTCCAGATGATCCGCCAGCTCCGAGATCATCCGTTCCTCCCGGTGACCCTTCATCCCGGGTAGTGACAACCGCTCTCTCAGATAGCTCTTCCAATCAGGCATGGCTCACTCCGATCACCTGGTTCACCATGGCCGAAAAGGCCTTCCACTCCTGCCGCTGCCGCGTCTCGACCTCTCGTCCCTTGCCCGTCAGCCTGTAGTAGCAGCGCCGTCGCTCACCCTTCCGCTCCACCCAGCGACCCTTGATCCAGCCCCGCTCCTCCATCCGATAGAGAACCGAGTAGAGGGTCGAGACCCGGAACTCGAGCTGGCCCCCGGAAAGCTCCTCCAGCAGCTTCCCGATCTCGTAGCCGTGGCGGGCACGGTCACGCAGCACCGAGAGGATCAACAGCTCGATGCTCCCGCGCTTCAGGTCGGCGCTGAACATGTGGGACCTCCGGTCGGGTATCTGGTGGGGCTACTTCGCCACACGATACTTCGCGTGACGTACTATCGCACCATAAGCTTTAGATGGCTTCGGCGCAAGAAAGGTTGGACTCCAGGCACGGGATGAACCTAGCGGCCTTACCAGCTCGGAACGTCGGCGGCAGCGGCGGCCCCATATAGCGACTGCGCTCGTTGCACGCAGTCGGGCCATCCGGCATACTAGCAGAGGGTCAGCGTGACAACGCGCACCAGTGTCCCGCTAAGGTGGGACTCTCACCGGACGATCGGCTCGGCCTCTATGGAAAGCAACGTGCCTCCCTTCGATATCGATGATCTTCGGCGCGAGCTCTCTGAAGCCGCTGAGCCTGAGTGGCAGATCGTGAGGCTTCTTGGTCAAGGGCCCGGCGGGGCGGTCTTTCTCGCCAGAGAACTGCACCTGGACAGGTACGTAGCGCTGAAGATAATAGCGCCGCACCGCATGACGGGTGCCGATGCTGCGGAACGTTTCAGTCGGGAGGCGAAACGGGCGGCCAGTTTGGATCACCCCCGCATCTTGCCTATCTACAGGATTGGGCACACCAAGTCTGGCCTTCCATTCCTCGCCATGAAGCACGTCGAGGGGTCGGACCTGAGGGAGTGGGCTAGGGGACAAACGGTCGTCGACGAACGTGATGGCTGCTGTATCGTGCAGGGGGTCGCGCTCGCACTGACGTATGCACATGACTACAACCTCGCTCACGGCGGTATCAAGCCGGCCAACATCCTGCTGGAGGACAAGTTCCGTACCTTCGTAACGGATTTTCGTCTGGCACGCACGGACCCCATCTACGCAAGCCCGGAGCAGGCGGGCGGTGCGCCGCCAGCGCCGAAGAGCGATGTTTACAGTCTGGGGGTGGTGGCCTACGAGCTGTTGACGGGCACGCTGCCGCCTGCTGTGGATCCGAGCCCGTCGTCGTCGGCGCCGGCAGAGCTGGACGCGAACGAATCCGTGCGCGACCGGCGCGCGCTCTCGCCGCGAGTTGCCGAACTGCTCGATCGCTGCATAAGTGAGAACCCGGACGACCGTCCCGACGTCTCGGAGCTATGCGAGCTGCGAGGGTGAACGGGTGTTCCCATTGCGGGCGTGTCGCTCGATCCCGGCCAGACGGAGGAAGTGAAGCTGGCCCGACTCCTCGCCGGCGACGATCGTGCGGCCATCCGGAGCAACTGCGCAAGACCTCAAGCCGCCTTCGACGGTGAGAGTGGCGATGACGCTCCAACTCTCCGTGTCCCATATTCTGAGTTTCTTGTCGCTCGAGCAGGAGGCCAGGTAGCGGCCGTCCGGCATCACGGCAAGCGAGTAGACGCCGCCCGAGTGCGCGCGCAGAGTCCGCAATTCCTCCCCGCGTGCCAGGTCCCACACCTTGATTGTCCGGTCGCTGGAGCCGGAAACCAGGCGCCGACCGTCTGGCATCACTGCCAATGCCACGACGCCGCCAGTGTGGCCATTTAGCGTGACCAGTACGTCGCCCTTCTCCAAGTCCCAGACCTTGATCAGGTCGTCGTGTGAGCCGGAGGCCACGCGCCCACCATCCGGCGTCAGCGCTACCGCGTAAACCCCGCGGCTGTGACCCTGAAGCGTCTGCACGTTCTCCCCGCTAGCCAGATCCCATACCTTGATTGTCCGGTCGCTGGACCCGGACAACACGAATCGCCCATCCGGCGTCACGGCAACGGCATGGACGGCATCGGTATGGGCCGCCCCGGAGTCGTCAGCCAACATGCGCGGTTCTCCAGCTCGATCGAGATCCCAAACGGCGAGCGTGTGGTCGTGGCAACCGGAGATCGCATACCGCCCGTCTGGGGTCAGCGCTACAGCTGCGATTCCACCCGCGTGGCCTGTGAGCGCACGCAGCTCCTCAGCCCGCTGCAGGTCCCACACCTTCAGCGACCTGTCGTGTGACCCCGAGACGGCGTACCGCCCGTCCTGAGTTACCGCCACGGAGCTGACCCAGTCCACGTGTCTGAGTCCGGCCCGCGGCTCCCCGCCCGTCTCCAGATCCCATACCTTGAGCGTTTCATCGTGGGACGCCGACACCGCATAGTGGACATCCGGCGTCATCGCCACAGCGTAGATCGCGCCCGCGTGCCCGGTCAGCGCGCGCAGTTCCTCACCCCGCTCTAGACTCCACACCTTGACCGTCTTGTCGCCCGAGCCGGAGACCACGAACCGCCCATCCGCCGACACCGCTACCGCCTCCACCCAGTGCGTATGGCCGGTCATTGTCCGTAGTTCTTCTTCCCGGAGCAAATCCCACAACTTGACCGTCCTGTCGTTTGAAACCGACGCCGCATGTCGCCCATCGGGAGTCACCGCCACGCCGACCACCCATCCGGTGTGGCCGCGCAGCACTTGCAGCTCTTCGCCCCGATCCAAGTCCCAGAGCCTCAGCGTTCCGTCTGCCGAGGCGGAGACGGCGCGACACCCATCCGCTGTAATTGCCACACTGGTTACTGTGTGCGTGTGGCCGTACAGAGTCCGCAGCTCCAACCCCCGCTGCAAGTCCCAGATCCTCAGAGTCTTGTCCTCCGATGCTGATACCACGTGATATCCGTCGGGCGTTACCTCCACTGCTTCGATCCCGGCGCTATGACCCCTCAGTGTGCGTAACTCCTCACCGCGCTCCAGATCCCATACTCTGACCGTCTTATCCCACGATCCTGAGACTGCATGTCGCCCGTCGGGTGTCACGGCCACCGCTTCTATCCCCCCGCTGTGACCCCTCAGGGTCTGCAACGCTTCACCGCTGTTCAAATCCCACATCCTGATCGTCTCATCCTCTGAGCCGGAGAGAGCGAACCGCCCATCAGACGTTATGGCTAACGCCTTGACCCGACTGGCGTGGCCGCTGAGTGTCCGCTGCAGCGGGCCGCCCGGGGGAGTGAGGCTGGCCGCCAGAGGCCTTAACCACGGAGCATCGGTCCCGGCTGCGGCCTCTTCCACAAGCTCTTTGGCCGTCGTCGAATCGATCGACAGCAGCCGGCCGACCAGTTGCCCCGCAAGCTGCGAGGTATCAACGCTCAGAACGTGAGCCGATAACCGCAGAGCGTCGCCGACGAGCTCGACCCCCTCCTCGAGTGTGGTCTGTTCCGGTGTTCTCATTGGATGGTAAGAAGGCTGGCTTTCATTGGGCGCTAGGGGGCGAGTCAGGCTGGCGCTGACGGGTTCTCGGGCAGGTCGGTCAGCGCCTTTACGTTTTCGAGTTCCGCTCGCGCCTTGCCCTCGAACCGCGATGTGTAGGCTCTCACGGATAACGCCTTCGACCAGCGCACTACGGCATCGCTGCCGGGGTCGATGAGAACGCCTTCGCTGTAGGTGACTGCTATGATTCCTGGAATGATCGCGCTAAAGGGGAGTACGTAGAACCACCAGGGAGGTGAATGAAGCACGGCGATCATCAGCGGAGCGCCGCCTATGAGCACGAAGACTGCGCCCAGAACGCGATACTGTAGGGCCCGCCTCCCTGACCAGATCTGCTGCCGCTCCTCGGGTCGTTGCATCACGGTCCGTCCCCCTTTCGACTCTATCCGTCAGCGCACGCAGCTCTTCGCCGTACTCCAGACCCTCCTTCTCGGCGAGCCGTTCGACTTGCAGATCGGTCTCTACATTGAAAGATACTGGCCGGAACCCTCCCGAGGCCACCGCGAGTAGCAGTGCTCTCGAGCCACATCTCATCGATCCGCACTCGCGGGGTTGCAGCGCCGCGGGCCCGGGGGCCAGACTGTCAAGACACCTATGCCCAACCTGCCGTACTTCACGTACCGTGCGATCTGCCCGCAAGGACCGGAGGGACCAAAATGATCCGCAAGACACTCGCGCTCGCCGTGCTGCTGGTGAGTGCCGGGATCGCCGGATGTGCTGAAGGAGATGGGACATCCGAGCTCATCCAACCCTCGGAGTGGTGGCGCGTGCACCCGCGCCCTGTCTACGCCACACTGGAGAAGGTCGGGACTTTCCAAGAGTGGTTCGACGTCTACCGCCTGGCCGAGGGCACGTACGCCCTCTACGAGCCGAACCAGTTCGAGGAGGCGATCAGCTACCTGGTTCTGGGTTCCGAGCGCGGCGTCCTCATCGATGCCGGCACCGGGATCGGTAACGTCCGGCAGGTGGTTGAGGCGTTGACCGATCTGCCCGTATCGGTGGTGCTGACCCACGAACACTACGACCATATCGGTGGCGCGCATCGATTCGACGAGGTCGCCGCACCGAGCGATCCCGCCGGCCTGGAGGTCCTGGCCACGGGGCGTGATAACGCCTCGCTGCAAGGGTACATAACAGACGACTACCTCTGGAAGCCGCTTCCCCAGGGGTTCGACGGCGCGACGTGGACGATCCCGCCCCTCGAGCCGACCCAGCTTCTGGACGACGGCGACACCATCGACCTCGGCGGCCGGACGCTCGAGGTCATTGAGACACCCGGGCACTCGCCGGCCCACATCTGTCTGCTGGACCGCGAGAACAGACTCCTCTGGACGGGCGACCACTTCTTTCCCGGACCCCTGTACGCGTTCGGTGCAGACGTGAACATCGAGGACTACGTGGCGTCGAACGAGAGGCTCGAGCGCCTACTCGACCAGTACGACTACGTGCTCTCCGGACACAACGATCCCTGGGTCGAGAGCGCAGTCATTCGCCGTGTAGGAGACGCGTTTGAAGCGATCGCGAACGGCAGTGCGGACTACTCGGAGGACGACGGCCTGCGCAGGTACTTCTTCGAGGGGTTCGACGTGCTGATCCGCGCAGAGACGGTCGAGGAAATGAGTCACGCGCTTGGGACCCTCTGATGAAACGTCTCGTGGAGCTTACGCGTCTATAGAAGTGACGACCGCCCGCCGCGGCGGTCCCCACCGGTCCGAAGGAACAAGAGGCACGCGATACTCATAGATGGTGGCGTGAAGAGCTGCTTCGTGGGCCCCCGGCCCTGGCTGTACGGCGTGACTCTGCTGCTCGGAGTCTCGGGGTGCAGCGGAGAATCGCTGCGCGAGCTTTTCGCCGGCTACACCCCGCACGAGCGCTACGAGCGGGCGCTGCTCGCGGCGGGGCTCGATGGTACCGCGTTGGGGAGCGACTGGCTCGCGGCGGCAAGTACGGCGCTGGAGAGTGCGGTAACGATCTCGAGCCCCTACCGCGAGGAGAGCTACCTCGACCCGCGGGAGGCGATGGCGACGGCGTATCGAGTGTCGGCCCGGCGCGGCCAACACATCGAGGCAACCTTCGAGAGTGAGCCTGACACCGCCTATCAGGTCTTCATCGATCTCTTCTTCTTGTCCGACAGACCCGGCGCCAGGCCGCGGCGCGTGGCGAGCGCCGACAGCCTGGAGCGAGTGCTAGACTATCTGGCCCGGCGCGACGGCGACTACCTCATCCGCATCCAGCCCGAACTTCTCCGCGGCGGCAGATACTCGATCACCGTCGTGGTCGGGCCTTCGCTCCAGTTCCCGGTGTCCGGGGGCGGTGCCACGGATATCGGCAGCTGGTACGGCGACCCCCGCGACGCGGGGCGTCGCAGGCATGAGGGGCTCGACATCTTCGCTCGCCGTGGGACCCCGGTGCTCGCCGCCGCAGACGGCGTCGTGCGCAGCACCCGTAGCAATGGGCTCGGCGGCAACGTGATTTGGCTGCGCGACCGGTTCGGACAGACCCACTATTACGCCCACCTCGACAGACAGGCGGTTCATCGCGGCCAGCGGGTGCTCGCCGGCGACACCATCGGGTTCGTCGGAAACACGGGCAACGCGCGGACAACCCCACCGCACCTGCACTTCGGTCTGTACTCGCGTGGCTCGTTCGACCCGTACCCGGCGCTGCAACAATTGCCGACGACGCCGGCGAACTTCCGCGGAGATTCGAATCTCATCGGCGGACTGGCCCGCGTGACACGGGATGGAGCCCGCGTCCGGGCGCTCCCGACCACACGGTCGAGCATGCTCGCCGAATTGCCGCTCCATACACCGCTGCAGGTCGAAGCGGGAACCGGCGCGTGGTACCGGGTACTCACGCCGCACGGCACCGTCGGGTTCGTGGCGGCGCGCCTCACTGAACCCGCCGACAGCCCGATCCGCAGCACGCTGGTCGCCGACGGAGCCCTGCTGCTGAGCGATCCCGCCGCAACGGCGGTGGCGGTGGAGGTCGTCGCCGCGGGCGCGCAGGTCCCGGTACTCGGCGCACACGAGGAGTTCCTCTTCGTGCAGGGACCCGGCGGCAGGGTGGGCTGGCTGGCGTCGTATTAGTGTTGGGATCCGGCGGGCAGCGTCCTACAGGCGCACGCCCTGGCCTACCTCGACTTCACCGACTGGCAGGAGGCGAGCAGCATGCGCGCCGCCCGTCGCCATCGTGGACGAGATGATGGCCCGGGCGCTGTGGGGGGACGAGCCGCTCGGGGAGTGCTTCCACATCGCAGTGCCCGACGCACCATGGCAGCGGCCGCCGCCGGCCTGGTGCCCGCCTCACGCGCTGCGCGGGTCGATCCCAACGCCGCCTTGCGGGTGGAGTAGCCTCTCTTCTCTCCTTCAATTGCGACAACAGGGGTGTTAGGATTTGCCGTCGGCATTGCTCGCGCCTGAATTGAGGGGCCGCTCGGAGAGAGGAAGATGAAACAACTCATAGTCAACATCCGCGCGAAATTACTGGCCGGACTCGTGGTGACCGTTCCGGTGGTCGCGACCGTAGTTGCACTCAGATTTCTGCTCCGAAATCTGGATGCGCTACTGGGACCTTGGATCAGCATGCTGATCGGACGCTCGGTACCCGGCCTGGGGCTGCTCGCCACGATCTTGCTGGTATTCATCATCGGGGTGGTGGCAACGAACTTCGCAGGCCGGCGGCTGATCTCCGTAATGGAGAAAGCGTTCACGAGCTTACCACTCGTGCGCCGGCTGTATGGAGCGTCAAAGGACATCGTGGAGAGCGCCACATTATCGCGACGTCACGTCCTGCGCGACGTCGTCATGGTGGAACACCCCCGAAGGGGTGAGTACTCGTATGGTTTCGTGACCAGTTACACGACTCGACACGGGCCCCACGGGCCGCAGCGTCTCGCCAACGTCTTCATTCCCGGCCCACCGCTTCCGACGTCGGGAAACCTCGTGGCCGTTCCAGTTGAAGACCTCCTCTACCTCGAGCTGTCAGTCGATGACGCGCTTAAGCTGGTTTTGTCGCTCGGAATTACCTCACCGCCCGACCTGCATGGACGCACCGGGGTAGCTTCTCCTGACGACGAGGGGATGGCGTCCGGCGTTCCTTGAGACGGCGAGGAGCAAGCGGCCCGCCAGGACCTGGATCAGGCCTCGTCGATCATCCTTTCGACAGTGACAGACGTGGTCGGGTTCATGAGCTTTCTGGGGCTGGCGACGCTGGCCGCGGGGCTTCTCTGATGTGCACGCGCCGGCGGCGCTTGGTGCGCCGCTTCCGGCCACTTGACCACTCCTCTTCAAAAGGTCGATCATATCGCTTAGATATCAGCGGCGAGCACCCCGTACCACCGGGCGACCCGAAACGCTGACCATTGGACTGCCGGCTAACCACAACGCACGTGCCTCGAGTTGAGCGCTACTGACGCCGTTATCGCTCCCCCTCAGGTGGATGAACCGATCCGCGCCGAGCTGTTCGGGATCGAGCGCCTGGAGGAGCACGCCGAGAGCCTCGCCGCGGCCCAGCGCGTCGCCGAGAAGCCTGCCCGGGGGAAGAACCTGCTCCCCAGGGTGCGCGAGAACGGGCGCGCGCTCGTCGCCGCCTACCGAGATATCGTCGAGGCGGTGCGGGAGAAGAGCGAGATCACGCCCGCCGAGGAGTGGCTGCTCGACAACTTCTTCGTCGTGGACGAGCAGCTCCGGGAGGTCCGCGACCATCTGCCTGGCGGCTACTACCGCCTGCTGCCGAAGATCTCCGAGGGACACCTGGAGGGATACCCGCGCGTTTATGGGCTGGCTTGGGCCTACGTGGCCCACACCGACAGCCGCTTCGACCTGAATACGCTTCAGTGTTTCGTCCGCGCCTACCAGCGGGTCCAGCCACTCACCATCGGCGAGGTCTGGGCCGTAGCCATCCACCTCCGCGTCGCCCTCGTGGAGAACATGCGGCGGCTTGCCGATCAGATCATCCGGGGCCGCCAGGCACGGGTCACGGCCGACGAGCTGGCGGACCGCCTGCTGGGCCTGAGCGGTGGGCCGGCGGAGGACGTCGATGATGTTCTGGGCCGCCTAGACGACGAGCCGCTGGCCAGCGCCTTCGCGGTGCAGCTCATCCAGCGGCTGCGCGACCAGGACACCTCGATCGTCCCGGCGCTCGCCTGGCTAAACGAGAAGCTGAGGGCCCAGGGCACGTCGGCCAACGAAGTGGTCGCTCAGGAACATCATGCCCAGGGCGCGGCGAACGTCACCGTCCGCAACATCATCACGAGCATGCGGTGGATGTCGTCCATCGACTGGCTCGATTTCTTCGAGAGCGTCAGTCTGGTGGACGAAGTCCTCTACGCCGCTCCCGGTTTCGCGGCGATGGATTTCGCGACGCGGAACGAGTACCGGACCCAGATCGAGCAACTCGCGCGCCGGTCGAAGCACTCCGAACTCGAGGTGGCGCGGGAGGCCATCGCCCGCGCCCAGAAAGCGACCAGGGAAGCAGGAGGAGAGAAGCAGGATGGGAGCGAGGCTCCGGGAGGCGAAGCGGGACTCGCCGGTGTCCCCGAGCGTGCTGAAGAAGACGTGGGCTACTACCTGATCTCCTCGGGCAGGAGGTCATTCGAGCGCTTCTTGGGCTTCCGAGTTCCTTTGCGGACTAGGGTCCGTCGCGCGATTCGCGCCCTCGCGACACCCGGCTATCTGGGCGGAATCGCCGTCCTCACGGCGCTGCTTCTCTCCCTCCCCCTGTATATGACCTGGAGCGCCGGGGCGGGTATCGGGAGCCTGGTACTTCTGGGAATCCTCGGGCTCGTGCCCGCCTCGGATGTCGCAGTCGCCCTCTTTAATCGCCTGGTTCCGGCTCTCGTTCCACCGCGGTTGCTGCCCAAACTCGAGCTCGCTCAGGGTGTCCCTGCCGAGCTACGTACGCTGGTCGTCGTCCCCACGCTGGTCAACAACCGGGCCGACATCGAAGAGCAACTCGAGCGGCTCGAGGTACACTTCCTGGCAAACCCCGAAGGCCACCTCCACTTCGCACTGCTCACCGACTGGTCGGACGCGCCCAGCGAGCAGATGCCGATCGACGGAGCGCTCGTCGCGGCGTTGGCCGACGGCATCGCACAACTGAACGAACGTTACGGGACCCTGCCGGGCGGTGAGCAGCGGTTCCTGCTGCTGCATCGCCGGCGTCTCTGGAACGAGAAGCAAGGCAAGTGGCTCGGCTGGGAAAGGAAGCGAGGCAAGCTCCACGAGCTTAACCGCCTGCTGCGCGGCGCTCAGGACACTTCGTTCATTACAGTGGCCGGACGGCCGCCCACGGTACCCGAGGGCGTCCGCTACGTCATCACGCTGGACGCCGACACCCGGCTCCCCAAGGCGACCGGCTACCGCCTGGTGGGTGCGATGGCGCACCCGTTGAACCGGCCGCGCTTCGACCCACGGCGGGGACGCGTGGTGCGGGGCTACGGAATCCTGCAGCCCCGCATAACACCGTCGCTCCCCACGGGTCCGGGCAGCACGACCTACCAGCGGATCATATCCGGTCCCGGAGGTGTGGACCCCTACGCGGCCGCGGTCTCGGATGTGTATCAGGATCTGTTCGCGGAAGGTTCGTTCACCGGCAAGGGTATCTACGACGTCGACGCGTTCGAGGCAGCGCTGGAGGGGAAGGTGCCCGAGAACGCGCTGCTCAGCCACGATCTCTTCGAGGGCACCTTCGCGCGCGCCGGGCTCGTAACCGATGTCGATCTGTTCGAGGAGTTCCCGGCCAACTACGAAGTGGCCGCGCGCCGCAACCATCGCTGGGTGCGCGGCGACTGGCAGCTGCTACCCTGGATCCTGGGATACGCACGCGACGCCGCAGGCCGCCGGCAGCGGGCCCGCATCCCGGCTCACGCCCGCTGGAAGATGGTGGACAATTTGCGCCGCAGCCTGGCGGCGCCCGCGTCGTTCTCGATGGCGGTGGCTGCTTGGGTCCTGCCAGCCGTTCCCGCCCTGCTATGGACCTCCCTCTTCCTGGGATCGGTGGCGGTGCCGGCCTTCATACCGGTTCTCGACGGTCTCGTCCCCCGGCGCTGGGGTATTTCGAAGCGCAACCACTTCCGCGCCGTCTCCCACGACATCTATGTGGCCCTGACGCAGACGCTCCTGGCCATCACCGTGCTAACACATCAAGCCTGGCTGATGGTGGACGCGATGGTTCGCACGTTGTGGCGGCTCTTTGTGTCGAAACGGAATCTGCTGGAATGGGTCGCGGCGGCGCAGGCGGGGTACGGAGTCGACCTGAGGCTGCGGAGCTTTTACCGGCACCTTCGTTGGGGTGTGGTTCTCGCCGTCGCGGCTGGCGCGCTCTCCGTCCTGCTCAAGCCGGAGGCCTGGACGGTGGCCACGCCGCTAGTGCTCCTCTGGACCCTGTCGCCCGTTCTCGCCTGGTGGATGAGCCTGCCGCTCAAGGACCCACAGGAACAGATCCTCTTGCCCGATGAGACACGCGTTCTGCGGCTCGTCGCGCGCCGGACCTGGCGCTTCTTCGAGACGTTCGTGGACGACAAGGGTAACGCCCTTCCGCCAGACAACTTCCAGGACGACCCCGAGCCGGCCGTAGCCCATCGCACGTCGCCGACCAATTTGGGCCTTTACCTGCTGAGCATCACTGTCGCTCACGACTTCGGCTGGATCGGGATTCTCGACGCGGCGGACCGGCTCGAGGCCACGCTGGAAACGATGACGAACATGCGCCGGGTCCGCGGCCACTTCTTCAACTGGTACGACACCCGGAATCTCCACCCGTTGGATCCCATGTACGTGTCCACCGTGGACAGCGGTAATCTGGCGGGTCACTTGATCGCGCTGGCTCAGTCATTCCGCGGGCTCATGCACCGCCCACTCTTGCGACCGCAAATCCTCGAGGGGATCGGCGACGCGGTGGCGCTGTTGCTCGGTTCGCTGGCGAAAGCCGAGCATCCCCAACGCACGCAGACGGTCACGGCGGAGCAGTTGAGCGAGGCCGCAGAGTCGCTGTCGACACTGTTGGAGGATCCACCGACGTCGCTTCCCGACTGGGTCCGCCGCTTGGAGGAACTGGAAGCCGAAGCGGAAAACCTCCTGGACATCGCCCGCACGCTCTCGGCCGATCTCAAGGACGGATCGCAGTCAGAATTTCTCATCTGGGCGACGGCCGTTCGCAATTCGGTTCGCAGCCACGCTCGCGACCTCAATACTGCGATGCCCTGGTGCGTGCGTCTCTACTCCAGAGGATCGGCGGAGGGAGAAGTTCTGGACGATGGGGACCAGGCGACCGGGCTGGCCCGCTCGGCCGCGTTTCTGGAGCCGCTGGTCGCCGAGAGCCCCACAGCAGCCGCGCTCACAGGCCTGCTGCGCGCGGTGCACGAGGTGATCGAGAAGCGCTCCGACCTTCTGGAGAGCGAGGACGGGGACCCGATCCTCGCGGATATGGAAGCGTCGTGGACGGCGGCCGCAACGCTCAAGCAACGCTTCTCCGCCATGGCGCTGCTCGCCGAGCAGCTGGTCCAGTCGATGGACTTTCGATTCCTATTTGACCCCTCACGCAAGCTGTTCTCCATCGGCTACCGCGTGCCCGAAGGCACTCTCGATCCCAGCTGCTACGACCTGCTGGCCTCAGAGGCGCGGCTGGCGAGCTTCATCGCCGTCGCCAAGGGCGACGTGACACCGCGGCACTGGTTCCTGCTCGGCCGCTCCCTGACGCCGGTGGGGCGCGGTGCGGCGCTGGTCTCCTGGTCGGGCTCGATGTTCGAGTACCTGATGCCGCTCTTGGTGATGGAGCAGCCGCCGCGCAGCCTTCTGGATCTGAGCAGCCGCCTGGTGGTCGGGCGCCAGATCCGCTACGGAGCGGAGCGTGGAGTCCCGTGGGGCGTGTCGGAATCGGGCTACAACGTGCGCGACCTGAAGCTCACCTACCAGTACTCCGATTTCGGTGTGCCCGGCCTCGGCCTCAAGCGCGGCCTGTTCGAGGACGTCGTTGTGGCTCCCTACGCCACAGCGCTCGCAGCCATGGTGGATCCCCGGGCCGCGCTGGGAAATTTCGGCCGCCTGGCGGAGGCTGAGGCACTCGGCGCCTACGGGTTCTACGAGGCGCTCGACTACACCCCGTCGCGGCTGCCGGAGGATGCACGGGTGGCCGTGGTCCGAGCGTACATGACCCACCATCAGGGGATGATCCTCGTCTCGCTGAGCAACGTCGTCCACGACGGCCTAACCCGCAGCCGCTTCCACTCGCATCCCATGGTCCGGGCGGCGGAGCTACTCCTCCAGGAACGGACGCCGCGCTCGGTCCTCGTGACCCGGCCCCGAGGTGAGGAGGTTCGCGAGGCGGCGCTGGTCCGCGACCTCGTGCTGCCGACCTTACGGCGGTTCGAGTCGCCGCACGACATCACGCCCCGCACGCATCTGCTCTCCAACGGCCGCTACTCGGTCATGGTCACGGCGGCGGGCTCCGGGTTCAGTCGCTGGGGAGACGTTGCGGTCACGCGCTGGCGCGAGGATACGACTCGCGATCCATGGGGCACGTTCGTCTTCTTGCGCGACGCCGAGACGGAGGAGGTCTGGTCCGCCAGCTTCCAGCCCAGCGGCAGCGAAGCGGACACCTACGAGGTCGTCTACTCCGAGGACCGGGCCAAGATCGTTCAGCGGTTCCGATCGCTGACGATCACGCTCGAGGTCGTGGTCTCGCCGGAGGACGATGCCGAGTTGCGAAGATTGACGGTGACCAACCTCGAGAACCGGGATCGCGAGATCGATTTCACATCCTACGCCGAGATCGTGCTGGCTCCACAGGGCGCCGACCTGGCGCATCCTGCCTTCTCCAACCTCTTCGTCGAGACGGAGTTCGTTCCCGAGCTCGGGACGTTGCTCGCGACTCGACGCCCGCGCTCGGCGGACGAGCCTCAGATCTGGCTCGCCCACCTTATCGCGGTTGAAGGCGAGACGGTCGACGAATTGCAGTACGAGAGCGACCGCGCACGATTCTTGGGCCGCGGCCGCGGGGTCCGAACGCCGCTCTCGGTAATCGACGGCGGGCCCCTCTCCGACACGGCGGGCACGGTTCTCGATCCCATCGTCAGCCTCCGGCAGCGGGTAGTGATTCCCCACGGAGAGACGGTCAATCTCGTGTTCACGACGCTCGTGGCGTCATCCCGGGAGGCGGCGCTCGCGACCGCCGAGAAGTACCGCGAGCCGGCAACGTTCGAGCGCGAGAGCCAGCTGGCCTGGACCCAGGCCCAGGTCCAACTGCACCACCTGCGGATCACCCAGGACGAGGCGCACCTCTTCCAGCGTCTGGCCAATCGCCTGCTCTACGCGGACCCGACGTTGCGCGCCGCGCCCCGGGTGCTGGCCAGAAACCGCACCGGCCAGTCCGCGCTCTGGGCTTACGGGATCTCGGGCGACCTGCCCATCGCCCTGGTGCGCATCGAGCGAGAAGAGGAGCGCGATGTGGTCAGGCAGCTGCTGCGGGCGCACGAGTATTGGCACATGAAGGGGATCTCCGCCGATCTGGTGATCGTCAACACGAAGGCCACCTCCTATATACAGGATCTGCAGGATGACCTCGAAGCGATGGTGCAGGCGATCCAGTCGGCGGTCGGTCACGAGACGCACGAGGCGGCCGGAGAGGTGTTCGTTCTGCGAGCCGACCTCGTGCCGGGCCGGGACCGGCTGCTGCTGCACGCGGCGGCGCGAGTGGTGATTCTGGCGCGTCAGGGCACACTGTCCGAGCACGTGGTCCGGCTGCAGCGCCTGCGGCCGGGGCCAGTTCCACCGCGGCTCCGCGCGCCGCGCGAGAAAGCCGAGACCGTCGCGCCGCCCGCCCCGGAGCTCGAGTTCTTCAACGGTCTGGGGGGATTCACTAAGGAAGGCCGCGAATACGTCACCGTTCTGGGCAAGGGGCAGTGGACTCCGGCTCCCTGGATCAACGTGGTGGCGAACTCGGGATTCGGGTTTCAGGTCTCCGAGTCGGGCTCGGGCTACACCTGGGCAGTGAACAGCCGCGAGAACAAGCTGACGCCCTGGTCGAACGATCCGGTCAGCGACACGCCGGGCGAAGCGTTCTACGTGCGGGACGAGGAGAGCGGCATAGTCTGGGGACCGACGATCCTGCCGATTCGCGAGGAAAACTGGCCGTACATCGTCCGACACGGGCAGGGGTACAGTCGCTTCCAGCACACCTCCCACGAGGTCGAGCTGGATCTCCTGCAGTTCGTGCCGCTGCGCGACCCGATCAAGATCTCGCGGCTCACTCTGGCGAACCGGTCCGATCGCAAGAGGCGGCTGTCGGTCACGGCCTATGCGGAGTGGGTGCTGGGGGTCGAGCGGAGCAGCTCGGCGGCCTTCGTGTTCACCGAGATCGACCGCGCGACGGGAGCGCTGTTCGCGCGAAACCGCTGGAACGAGGAGTTCGCGGACCGGGTCGCCTTCGCCGATCTGGGCGGCCGCCAGAAATCCTGGACCGGCGACCGCCTCGAGTTCCTGGGCCGCAATGCGAGCCTCGACCATCCCGCTTTGCTGGAGCGAGGGGACGTGCTATCGGATAGGACCGGGGCAGGCCTCGACCCCTGCGCCGCGCTGCAGACGAAACTCGAGCTCGAGCCGGGGGAGCGCGTCGAGGTGATCTTCCTGCTGGGCCAAGGTACCGACCGTGATGACGCACGATCGCTGGTCGCCCGCTACCGCAAGCTCGATCCCGACGCCCTGTTGGCCGAGGTCAAGGATCACTGGGACCGCGTGTTGGGCGCGGTGCAGGTCAGGACCCCTGACCCGTCCATCGACCTCTTGCTCAACCGCTGGCTCCTCTACCAAACGCTCGCTTGCCGTATTCAGGCTCGTTCGGCGTTCTACCAGTCCGGCGGCGCGTACGGATTCCGCGACCAGCTCCAGGACGTCCTCGCCGTAGCGACGACGACGCCCGACATCGCACGCGAGCACCTGCTGCGGGCCGCCGCACGGCAGTTCACGGAGGGCGACGTCCAGCATTGGTGGCACTCGCCGAGCGGCCGCGGCGTCCGGACCCGGATCTCCGACGACCTACTCTGGCTGCCCTACGCGGTGGTCCACTATATGAACGTGACCGACGACCGGGCGGTACTCGACGAGCTGGTCCCCTGGCTCGAGGGCGCGCACCTGGAGGAGCACGAGGCCGAGGCCTATTTCCAGCCGCAGGTCTCGGAGGGTCGAGCGACGCTCTACGAGCACTGCGCGCGGACCCTCGACCGCAGCCTCGCGGCGGGGAGCCACGGCCTTCCCCTGATCGGCGGCGGCGACTGGAACGACGGCATGAACCGCGTCGGCCGCGAGGGCCGCGGCGAAAGCGTCTGGCTAGGCTGGTTCCTGCTCGTGAACCTGCGGGAGTTCGCGGCCATCGCCGAGTCGCGCGGCGATGCGGAGCGCGCCGCCCGCTGGCGCGAACGGGCCACCTCCCTCGAGGCCGCGCTAGAGGCGGAGGCCTGGGACGGGGAATGGTACAGACGCGCCTTCTTCGACGACGGTACGCCTCTCGGATCGGCGGCGAGCGACGAGTGCCAGATCGCCTCCATCCCACAATCCTGGGCGGTAATCTCGGGGGCCGCCGACGTCGAGCGGGCTCGCCAGGCCATGGGTTCGGTGGAGCGACGACTCGTCCGTTGGGATGACCGGCTGCTGCTCCTCTTCGCCCCGCCGTTCGACCGGACGGCGCTCGATCCCGGGTATATAAAAGGATACGGACCCGGCATCCGCGAGAACGGCGGCCAGTACACCCACGCCGCCATCTGGTCGGTCATCGCCTTCTCTATGCTGGGCGACGGCGAGAAGGCCGTGGACCTGTTCAACCTTCTGAGCCCCATCCACCACGCGAGCAGTCGCGCCGCCGTGCATCGCTACAAGGTGGAGCCGTATGCCGTGGCTGCCGATGTCTACTCCCAACCTCCCCACGTCGGGCGCGGCGGCTGGACCTGGTACACCGGGGCCGCCGGCTGGCTCTACCGCGCCGGCTTGGAATGGATTCTCGGAGTCCGTAAGCGGGGCGCCGCGCTCTCCATCGATCCGTGCATCCCGCGAAGCTGGAAGCGCTTCGAGATCGTCTACCGTCACGGCGATGCCCTCTACCGCATCAAGGTCGAGAACCGTGCGGGCGTCTGCTGCGGCGTGAGCAGGATCAGCCTGGACGGAACAGCGCTACCGGGCGACGCGCTGGTGCCGCTGTCGGACGATGGTCGAGAGCACCGGGTCGAGGTCGTGTTGGGATAGGCGGGGTACGAGGGCAGACCGACATTCGACAGCCGACAGCCGACTACCGACGCCCAGCTTTGTCTCAACTGTCTACGGTCGACGGCCGACGCTCAACTCCCGACGTCGGGCGTCGGATATCGGGCGTCGAGCGTCGTTATTTGAGGCGAAGCTGGGCGTCGATAGCCGGCTGTCGGCTGTTCAGTGTCGAGATTCACTACGACACCTGTCACTAGTTCCGAAGTACGTCCGGGATGGGCCTGTCCGGCGTGGGAATCTCGTTCGTAACCGAGACAACCCACCAGCGACCATCCTGCTTGATCAGCGACCAGTTATCGACGCCCTGTTGCGGTGGGCGTGACGACCCGGTGATGTGCGCTTCATACAGCACCAGCACGTTCGCCATGTCGCCGAATACCAGCGACTTCATCCTCACGACCTTCTCGGTGAAGCCATTCACCCCGGCGGGTGTGTTCTCGTAGAAGTTGATGAAATCCTGCAGGAAGCTGTCGACCGAGAACACCGTAATGGCTTCCCTGCTGGTGCGCAGCACGACCACGGCCTCGGGGAGGAACGTCGACCTAACCGCGTCCCAGTCCGGCACGCTTCCCGCCTCGGCCGAGACCATGTCGTAGACCTCGCTGACCATACTCTCGGCGTTCTCCAACACCTCGGGCGCGACCTGCGCCTGCAGGGGTGTCGCGCCCAGGGCGGCCGACAGAATGAGTGTTACAAAGAAAACCCCCAAACGTCTCGAGAAATCGAACCGCATATTGTCACCTCTCCTTTGGTGGATAGTCCTGCACGATTCCGCCCTCCCGCACCGTCGCCTCGATCTCGTCGAGCTCCGTGACCAGGAAATCGGTGAAGTTCTCTACACCGGTCTCGGTGACTACTACGACATCCTCGTAGCGGATGTACAGCCGCTCCTCCGGCACACGCAGTTGCGGATCCACCGCGAAGACCTGGCCGGGTCGCAGCGGCGCGTCGGCGTAGCGGGCCACGTCGTGAACCGCCATCCCCACCGTGTGGGAGAAGACACCGCCGCCACGATTCACCAGGTCGCGCGCTGCTTCCTCGTAGATCGGCTTTGAGAACGTCCAGCGCGCGAACACCGGCTCCATCGCGGCTTTCGCCTCCTCCATGATCTGGGACGTGGTGACGCCCGGGCGGATGCGCTGGAGGATCGCCTTGTGGTACTCCAGAACGAAGCCGAGCAACTCTCGCTGCCACGGCGCGAACGTGCCGTTCACCGGCCACATGCGAGTGACGTCGCTCACGTAGTAGTGGTAGTCGGGCGCGAAGTCCATCAGCACGAGGTCACCGTCCTTGAGCTCGCTCGCGTTACGATAGTAGTGCGCGTTCCAGATGTTGTCGGTCCCCGACGCGGTGATCGAGCGGTAGCCCTCGAGGCGCGCGCCGTTCACCAAGAACATGTAGCGAGCTGCAGCATCGAGCTGGTACTCGTAGAGCCCGGGTCGCGTCGCCTTCATTGCCTCGAGGATGCCGAAAGCAGCGATCTGCGATGCGCGCCGGATCAACGCGATCTCCCGCGGACTCTTGATGTTGCGCAGCTGGTCGAGGATCGCCGAGAGGTCGGCCACCTCTGCCCGCGGGTAGCGGGCGGCCAGCAATGAGGCCAAGTGCGCCTCCCGCGGGAGGCGGCCGTCCCAATAGTCGGCGGCGATGGCCGCATTGGCAGCATTCAGCTCGTAGCGGCTCTGCGCCGAACCCTCCGCAGGGCTGAACGGCGTGTAGATCGTCCGCGGCCCTCTGCCCGTCGGACCCGCCAGCCAATCACCGCGCATCTCCTCGGTGCTACGGACCTCGTCGGCCCCCGTGAGCCCTCGGACAAGCTCGGCATCGTCCGCCGATAGCACGCGTCCCTCCGACGCCTCGAGCCGCCGGTTCCGCGGCGGCAGGTAAAGCGTGACTCGACGGTCCCGCCCGTCGAGCAGGATGTACGAGCCCGGGGTCTCGACTCCACAGAGGTAGTAGAACTCGTTGGTCTGGCGCGGATAGATGAAGCCGTTCGTCATCGCGACGCCCTGCACCAGCGCCACGGCATCTTCTCCGATCGCATCGAAGATCTTCCCCCAGCGCGCCTGGAACTCCTCTGGTGGAAAGTCGGATTGGTGCCAGGGCTCGGTCTGGCCTGCCAGCGGCGCCGGCAGCCAGAGCACCACAGCCAAGATGAGAAGAGAGAGTCGCGACACCGATTGCATTTGCCCCTCCGGCTTTCGTGGAAGTATGTACTCGTGCTTTAGTTCACTGAATGAGCGACCACGCCGCCTTTGATGACAGCCTGCACGTCGTCCATCGCTTCGAGGTCGACCAACGGATCACCGCCCACGACGATGATATCGGCGAGCTTGCCGGGCTCTAGGGTACCCAGTGTCTCTCCTTGTCCGCACACGAACGCCGCGTTCCGAGTGGCCGCCTCGATGACTTCCAGCGAAGTGAGCCCGGCTGCCGAGAGCAGCTTCATCTCTGTCAAAGGCATACCCGACTCGACCTCGGGGTTGGCACCGTAGTCGTTCCCGACCGCGATCGTACCATTCAAAGCATGAAAGCGGTGCACGACCTCGACATGCACGTCGACGACAATCTGTTCAACGAGCGTGCGGTCAGATTTGTTGAACAGGCCTCCGATGTGCGCGTCCAGAGTCGGCACCATCACGATACCCTGTTCGACGACACGAGCCTGCAACGTTTCGAATTCCGGCGCCACGACATCGAACAGCTGACGGCCCGGGTCGTCGCTCGCCAGAACACTGGCTTCTTCATCGGGCTCAAGGATTGGAAAGGGCGAGTGCTCGATGACGTCTACACCTGCGGGTAGAACGATGTCCTCGACAAGATACGGCTCAAAAACATGAGCCCGGACGAGCACACTGCGGGCGTGGGCCTCTTCGACGATGGCCTTCACAGTTTCGAGATCGAGGACGGGCCAGGGATCGCGCGGATCGCCGGGTGCCAGCGCGATCTTGATCATGCTGGCCCCGCGATCCAGGAGATCGGCGACCGCAGCGCGAGCTTCTTCCGGCGTCGCCACCTCGTAGCTGAACTGGAAGCCGTAGACCGGACCCGGATAACCGCCGGGGACCGTGATGATAGGGCCGGCCCAGAAACCTCTCGCCGAGGGTCCTTCCGGTACCGATGCCTCTTCGAACCCTGGAAGCTGAGCGAGCGATGTCCCGAGGTTGCACACGGTCGTGACCCCATCGGTCAGAAAGGCGCTACGGGTCGCGGGATTATCAGTAGCGTGCGTGTGCGAGTTGATGATGCCGGGTAGAATGCTGCCGCCACCGGCATCGAGGACCCTTGCGCCGTCAGGAATCTCGAAATCCGCCGCTTCGCCCACTGCTACTATGCTGTCCGCGTGGAGAATGACAACACCATCGACGATCGGTTCCCTCCCCGTGCCGTCGATGACTGTGCCGTTCCTTATTACAAGAGAATCATCCGGCACTTGCACACTACCGGCAGGACAGCCGGCGAGTGCGATCGACAGCAGGACTGTGCTGAGCTTGTCTGTTTCAACTTTCATTGTGGGGTCTCATCCTCCGCGCCCTCAGCCTCGACGACGAGCCGCGCCAGTTCTATGAGCACGGCCCCGGGAGAGGTTCGCAGATTCGGCATGTCGCTGGAGTTGTACTGCACGGCCACCGCGATCCTATGATCCGGGAAGTAGGCCATCTCCGTCAGGTAGCCCGGGAAGAACCCGCTGTGACCCCAGCTTACCCCGAGCGGCGTCTGGCGGATGATCACGCCGAGCCCGTACTGAGTCTCGCGTCCCAGCCGCGCCGGGA
>JASFTI010000016.1:0-23684 GCA_050053635.1 Gemmatimonadales bacterium | reverse complement strand
CACCACGCTGGGGCGGTTGGCCCTGCTGCCGGCGTTCCTCTTGGCAGCGGCTTGCAGCACGTCGACCACACGGGTCAGCGAACCTACCCCCACGACCCCGGAGGCGACGCCCGAGGAGCCGGCGGAGGCGCCCGCCCTCCCCGACGCAACGATGGAAGTCGAGGCGGGCGAGTTCGATAACGGCAAGATGTGGACGTTCGAGTACGCCCCGCTGGAGTACTTCGCCGAGGAGTACGGTTTCCAGCCCGACCAGGACTGGTTCGACAAGGCCCGGCTGGGCGCCCTGCGTCTCTCCAACTGCTCGGCCTCGTTCGTCTCGCCGAACGGGCTCGTCCTGACCAACCACCACTGTGCCCGCGAGAGCGTTACCGAGGTCAGCGGGCCCGGCGAGATGCTCTTGGACGACGGCTTCTACGCCAGCTCGCTGAATGGCGAACGCGAAACCAGCCGCTCGATCGACCAGCTCATCGCCATAGAGGATGTCACAGCGGAGGTACACGCGGCGGTCGAGGGTACGGCCGATGCGGAGCGGGCTCAGGCTCAGCAGGCGATCGAGCAGGAGCTGTCGCAGCGGATCGCCGCCGAACACGGCGGTGAGGACGCCGGGATCGTGGTCGAGATCATCGGGCTTTGGGACGGCGCCAAGTATTCCGCCTACGTCTTCCGCCGCTACTCCGACCTACGCCTCGTGCTGGCTCCCGAGCTGCAGATCGGCTTCTTCGGCGGCGACTACGACAACTTCACCTTCCCACGTTACAACCTCGACTTCTCGTTCTACCGTATCTACGACGAAGCTGGAAACCCGGTCACACCCGAGTTCTGGTTCGAGTGGAGCGAGGGAGGCGTCGAGCAGGGCGATGCCGTCTTCGTCATCGGCAACCCGGGGGGGTCCAGCCGGCTGCAGACGGTCGCCCAGCTCGAGTGGCGCGCAGCGGTTAGGGACAAGGCGATCCACGATCTGTTCAAGAGCCGCGCCGATGCGATACAGGCGTTCTACGATGAGTATCCGGAGACCGGCGAAGAGATGGACCTGCGCGACGAGATCGCCAGCTTGAGGAACTCGGAGAAGGCGTTCCACGGCATGTGGCAGGGCCTCCAGAACCCCGAGTACATGGCACGGCGCCGTGACTCGGAGCGTCAGTTCCGCGAGGCCGCCGAACGCGATCCGGCGCTCGGCCCGCGGATCGGCCAGCTGATCGATCAGATGGCGGGTATCCAGAAGCAGCGCCTCCAATACGCGGCCGACTTCAGCGCGTTCGTCGCCCTCGGAAGCCCCGCCTTCGACGCGGCGGTCGTACAGCGCGCCCAACTGGCCTACTTCTACGTAACCGCCAGCCAGGCCGGCGCGCCGGCGTCGGCACTCGCCGATTTGAAGGAGAACCTACTAGGGATAGAGGATCAGCCCGACGCCCTACAGCAGGGTCTCTTCGCAGCCCGCCTGGCGGCCTTCGAAGAGCACCTCGGTGCCGAGAGCCCGATCGTCCAGAGCATCCTGCAGGGTCGCACTCCGCACGCCGCCGCCGAAGCGATCCTCGCCCAGTCGACCCTCGCCGACGCGGCGAGCACGGCCGAGGCATTGGAGAACGGATCGCTGACTACGGAGGACGCCGCGATCCAGATGATCGGCGCCATCGTCGAGCGCCTGCGTACCTACCAGCTGGCTTTCCAGGGCTTTGGTCAGCAGGAAGCCACGATCGCAAGCGAGCTGGGCCGCGCTCGGTTCGACGTCTACGGGACAACGATTCCGCCCGACGCCACGTTTTCGCTGCGCATCGCCGACGGCGTCGTGAAGGGCTACGAGTACAACGGTACGGTGGCGCCGATCTACACCACGTTCTACGGGCTCTACGACCACTACTTCTCCTACGGCCCCGGCAGCGATTGGGACCTGCCGGCACGTTGGCTGAGCCCGCCGCAGACGTTCGATCTGGCGACGCCGGTTAACTTCGTGCTCACCGCCGACGTGATCGGCGGTAACTCGGGCTCGCCGGTGATCAACGACGACCTCGAGGTCGTGGGCCTCGTGTTCGACGGCAACATCGAGAGCCTGCCAGGCGACTATATCTACGACCCCGAGGTCAACCGGACGGTGGCCGTCGACGTGCGTGGCATACTCGAGGCGCTAGACGAGATCTACGACGCCGACCGCATCGTCCTTGAGTTGACGACCGGCCAGCTCGTTGATACCGAGGCGGAAGCGGACGCGGTGATGTCGGGCAGGTAAGGAGGTTATTGGATTCAGTATTGTCGTTCTCGAGTAGCAAGAGCCAAGTCCCAATCTCCAAATGCGCAACGGAAGCGGATTGGAGATTGGGACTTGTTATCTGACTCTTAAGAGCACTTGAGAACGTCGTCGGTGAATTTCGGATATCGGACATTGCCCTCAAAACACCGCCGCCACTCCCCCTCTGACACCCCAATCGGCAGAATTACCGGCGTAGCCGACGAAGCCGCTCGCGTCGATCAACCATCGTCCCAGTCTATAGTCGGCACCAAGTAGCAGCTCGCCGAGATCCTCGGTCCCAATCGGCACGCGGCTGCGGACGCTGGCCCGACCTGTGACTCCGGCGAAGAGCCGCAGCGGCCGAGCCCGGCGGAGCGAGTATAGCACTTCTGCGTTGTAGGAGACGACATCGTTCTGCTCGAAGTTCTCGAGCGGTGCCTCGAGGCTGGCGATCCCCACATCGGCAGTTGCCAGAAGCGGGCCGTTACCGTAGCTGCCCAGCAGCGTCATGCCGACGTCGGTCGTGTTCGTGCCGAGCCCCTCGCCTTGACTGCTCGAAGGGATGCGGAACTGGAAGCGTCCACCGAGGCCAAAGCCTTGGGCGTCACCAAACACTAGCAAGGAGATCCCGACGCACAGATTCCCAGCCCCCGTGCTCTTGCCGTCGGCCAATCCCTCGTCCGGTTCCGCCGGCGGCGTACCCATCCTATCGACCGCTAAGGCGCGGTAGGCGTCACCGTAGAACTCGATGACGGCTCTGTCGGCCACCGCCCACGAGAGCTCCAGCATACCGATGCGGGTGAGATCGCCTTCCACGGCCACTAGCGGGGAGGTCACATTCTCCTCGTAGGCGGCCCCAAAGCCCACCAGCACGTCACCCTTCCTGGCCAGCGCCAGCGGTGCACCGGCGCTCCGCGTCTCAGCGCGGGCTGTGCCAGTTGCGTGGAAGCCGTCGCGAACAGCAGCGTGATGACGAGGCCGGCTAGGCGCAGAACCACCGCCCCCCGGCCCAGCTTCTATCACGGATCATCTCAACCTGCGAGCGCCTGGTCGAAGTCGGAAATGATATCCTCAGAATCTTCCAGTCCCACACTAACGCGGATCAGATTCTCGGAGATCCCGGCCTCGGCCCGCTGTTCCGGTGTCAACCGCGCGTGGATCATCGAAGCGGCATGCACCGCCAGCGTCTCGGTGCCGCCGAGGCTGACCGCGCGCCGCGCCAGCTGCATTCGCGCCGCGAAGTTCCGGGCCGCCTCGAAGCCGCCCGCCAGCTCGAAGACGACCATGCCGCCGAACCCGTCCATCTGCTTCTTGGCCAATTCGTGCTGCGGGTGGGACACGAGGCCCGGATAGTAAACGCGCTCGACAGCGCCGTGCGACTCGAGAAACTGGGCCACCGCCATGGCGTTCGAATTATGGCGCCGCACCCGGAACGGCAGCGTCTGAATACCGCGCGCCAGCAGCCACGACTCGAACGGGTGCGATATGCCGCCGTGGATCACGAGTCCGTGCCATAGGGTCTCGACGCGTTCGCGGTCGCCGACTATGAAGCCGCCCGTCACATCGCTGTGGCCGCCCAGGTACTTCGTAGCGCTGTGCACGACGAGATCGACCCCATGCTCGATCGGCCGCTGGTTGATCGGCGTGGCAAACGTGTTGTCCATGCAGGTCGTGATGCCACGCTCGCCCGCCAGCGCCGCGACACCCGCCAGGTCGGTGACAGCCAGCGTCGGGTTCACCGGAGTCTCGACGAAGATCAGCCGCGTGTTGGGCCGGATCGCCGCCTCGAACGCTCCAAGGTCCGTCTGCTCCACCAGGGCCACATCGATACCGTAGCGCGGCAGCCAGCCCTCCAGCGCCTTCATCGTGCCGACGTAGTGGCAGGTCTGCGCGATCACCTGATCGCCGTTCTTCAGCAGCCCCAGAAACACCAGCATGATCGCCGCCATCCCGGAAGCCGTTACCAGCGCCGCTTCACCGCCTTCCAATACCGCGATCGCCTCCTGCACCGCGCTGAAGTTCGGATTGCCGTAGCGGGTGTAGAACGTCTCGGGCCGGGTAGCCGTGGCGGCGTCGGCGACCTCGCCAGGCTCACGGAAGGCGAAGGTCGAGCTTTGCCAAATCGGCGTTCCGATCGGAGCCCCCATACCGGGCCCGTAAACCTCTGGACCGGCTGCCGAATGGATCGCCCGCGTCGCCGTTCCCCAGCGCTTCGATTCCTGCTGCCTGACCTTGCTCATCATCCCTCCGTTGTGAGCCCGCGATCCGGCTGACCCGCGAGACACGCACGCCTGATCAGGATCGGCCCTCCCGGACGCTCCTCGACTGGCGCACGACCTCACGGGTCGCCACGGTCAACGCAGCCACGTTGATATTGTCGGATCCCAACAACTCGCCTAGCACTTCGCGCATCGCTGCCAAGCGCTCTTCGTTCCTGTCGCGCAACTGCGCCAGCCGTTCGGCGGTCGAGGCTCCCTCAGGACCGAGCGCCAGAACCGCTAGTGTTAGATTGCGACGCGCTTCACCCAGGTCCTGCACCAGGCTTTGCACGGCCCGCTGCTCCCAAACATCCTCACCCGCCGCCATGTTCAGCAGCTCGAAGAGTAGAGCGAAGTCCACCTCGTCGGTGAGCGCGAAATACACTCGCCCCACATCGGCGACCGGGGTGTCGACCTCCTTCGAGATGCGCGTCACTTCCATCAGCTCACCGAGGAACTGGATCGCCGCCATCTTCTTAGCCGTCTCCGCCGGCGCGCCGCCTGATTCCAGCTCCTCCAGCATCTCCTCGAACGCCCGGCGCTGCGATCCGAGGATCACCGTAGGCAGGATCTCGAACAATTCGGCGACGGGGGCCTTGAACGTCTCGATCGCCTTACCGAGCTCGCCTCCGGGCGGCAGGTTCTCTACAGCCCACCGCACCGTCCGAGCGAGAATGCGCTCGAGCGCCAGCAACCAGCGATGCTCATGCGCAGCAGGGATCGCCGCCTCGTTCTTCTCGAGCCTCTCGAGCAGCTCGTAGACGCCTGCGATCTCCGCCGCCACGAACCATCCACGTGCGAGATCGGCCGATCCCACACCCGTGTCGCGCGTGACCGTCGGCACGAAGGTCGAGCCCATCAAGTCGATCAATCTGTTCGTCAGTACGGTGGCGACAATCTCGCGCTGCAGTCGATGACGACGAAGGTCATCCTCGGCGACGCGCACGACGACGGCATCCGGGAAGTAGTCGCACAGAAGCTGCTGCAACGCCGGGTCGTCGGGAAGCGCCGAGCTGAGGATCTCGCGCTTGAGATGCAGTTTGCTGTACGCGTGTAGGATGGCCAGCTCGGGACGCGTCAAGCTCTTACCGCCTTCCTGACGCTGCTGAAGACGACTCCAGCCGGGGAAGAACTCGAGCGACCGCTTGAGCCCCGCTCTCGCCTCGAGGAAATACGAGGCGTCGCGGAAGTCGCCCAACCGATCGGTGGTCCTGAGCTGCTCGAGGCTCAGCGCCCGTGCCTGCGCGCGGTTGTTGCCCAAGACCATCTCCGCCACCTCGTCGCTCACCCGCTCGAGCAGCGCGTTGCGCTCGTCGGCGGAAAAGTCGCCTCGATCGACCACAGTGCGCAACAGGATCTTCAGGTTGACTTCGTGGTCGGACATGTCCACGCCGCCCGAGTTGTCGACGGCGTCGCTGTTCACCCTACCGCCTTCCAGCGCGAACTCGATTCTGGCCCGCTGCGTGAGCCCCAGGTTGCCTCCCTCTCCCACCACCTTCACCCGCAGCTCGCCCGAGTCGACGCGAACGGCGTCGTTACTCGAGTCGCCGACGTCGGCGTGGGTCTCGTCGCCAGATTTCACATATGTACCGATCCCGCCGTTCCACAGAAGATCGGCAGGCGCCCTCAGGATCAGCCGGATCAGCGCCTGACCGTTCACAACGCTCTCGTCCGTGTCAAGCGCCCGCTGCGCCTGCGGCGACAGGCGGATCTGCTTCGCGCCGCGCGGATAGACGCCACCTCCCTCGCTGATCAGCGTCCGATCGTAGTCCTCCCAGCTCGAGACCGGTAGGCGAAAAAGTCGCAAGCGTTCCGCGTAGGACTTCTCGCAATCGGGGTCGGGATCGATGAAGATGTGTCGGTGATCGAAGGCAGCGATCAGCTCGATCGTCCGGCTGAGCAGCATGCCGTTGCCGAAGACATCGCCGCTCATGTCGCCGATTCCGATTACGCTAACCGGCTCGCGCATGATGTCCCGACCCATCTCGCGGAAGTGACGCTTAACACACTCCCAGGCACCACGCGCCGTGATCCCTAGTTTCTTGTGGTCGTAGCCGTGAGAACCGCCGGAGGCGAACGCATCGTCCAACCAGAAGTCGTACTCGGCGGCTATTTCGTTCGCCGTATCCGAGAACGCCGCCGTGCCCTTGTCGGCGGCTACGACCAGGTAGGGGTCCTCATCGTCAAAGACGACTGTGTCCGGCGGCCGCACGACCGTACCGTCTACGATGTTGTCGGTCACATCCAGCAGGGCGGAAATGAAGTCGCGATAGCATTCGCGGACCTCGGTCTCCAGCGCCGACCGATCGCCGGGCAACCGCCTCACGCAGAATGCACCCTTCGCCCCGCTGGGAACGATGACGGCGTTCTTGGTCCGCTGGGTCTTCACCAGTCCCAGAACCTCCGTTCGAAAATCGTCCAGTCGCTCGCTCCACCGGATTCCGCCGCGCGCCACGGGGCCGAACCGCAGGTGTGCTCCGGCGACTCGGACGCTGTGCACGAACATCTCGCGGGCCGGCCGCGGCTCGGGCATCTGCTCAACCGCCGCGCAGTCGATCTTGATCGTCAGACGGGGGCAGGCGAGCTGGCGGTGCTTGTTTCGGAAGTAGCTCGTCCGCACCGTCGCCTCGATCAGGTTGTACAACCGCCTCAGGGTCAGATCATCCGCTATGCTATCGACGGCCTGCAGCGAGTCCTTGAAACGGCCGGCGGCGGCCTCCACGGCTATCGTTCGGTCGCTCGTCGCCTGCGGATCGAATTTCGCCCGGAAGGCCTCGCAGAGCAGTCGCGCAACCTCGGGGTGCGCGATAAGCGCGTCCGGCGCGGCACGGCGACTGGGCACCGCACCCAACTGGAACGCGTAGGCGGAGTAGGCGCGCAATACTGCCACCTCATCCCAGCCGAGGCCAGCCGTGATGACCAGGCGGTTCAGTCGATCGTTGTCGGCCCGGCCGCCCTTGACCGCCCGCAGCGTCTCGGTTAGCGACCCGGCCAAGCTCTCACGATCCAGCGGTTGCCGGCCCGGCCCCTGGACGACGAACGTGTGGATCGTCGCCGCACCGTTCCCCGCAGAATCGATGTCGAGTGCGTCAGCCTTGATCACCCGCAGGCCCAGGTTCTCGAGCATCGGCATGGTGTCGGCCAGGATCATCGTGCCGCGCTCGACGAATAGGCGAAGTCGAGTCGCCTCGACCCCTCCGCTCGAATCGGGCTCCATCGCTACCTGCATTAGCCCGGTTCGCTCGAGCGTCTCTAGCCGCTCGATATCCTCGACCGCAGTGTCTACATCAACGGTAGCCACATACTGCGGCGAAAAAGCATCGAAGTACCTCTCCTCCAGCCGGTGGACGTCTTCCGTGCCGTGTCGGCCGCCCAACGCGCCGCGCAACCGCTGCCTCCAGGTGCGGGCGATCTTCGCCGCGTGGTCGCGAAGCGCGCTTACATCGACCTCGGCAATGCGATCCGGGCTGGCCGAGATGTAGAAATGCATGCGCGCGGTCTCACCCTCACCGAGTGCCAGATGGTCGTTCAGAATACTACCGCCCAGCACCTCGGCGATCTCGCGCCGCAACCGGCCGCGCACTTCGTCGGAGTAGTTGCGCTTCGGGAGAATGACCATCACGATCACGCCCCGACCGAGTATGTCGGCGGTTAACAACAGGCGCACATCCCCGGAGTCTTCAGCCGCCATGATCGCCCGGATCTGCTTGCGCAAGTCCTCGACGCCTACCAGAAACAGCTCTTCCTTCGGCATGTCGTTGAACAGCTGTACAACCGCTTTGTAGTCGTGCGATCCTTCAGGCAGGTTCTCGGCGGCCAGCAATTTCTTGAGCTTTTCACGCAGGATCGGGATGTCGCCCGAGTACTCCGCATAGGCCTTCCAGGTGAACAGACCCAGAAAACGATGCTCGCCAACCACCTCGCCGGCTGCATCCAGCCTCTTTATTCCCACATAGTCCATGCGTGCCCGCCGATGCACGTGCGATTCGGAGTTCGCTTTCGACACGATGAGCAGCGGGCCGAGCAGCGCCCGGGCCCTCAGGTCCGCCGGAAAATCGTCGAGTGCCCTCGGCTCCCATGCTGACGAGTCACTCTCGCGTCGTAGGATGCCCAGCCCGGAGCCGCGCTCGACACTGACCAAGCGCCGGCCTTTCGCATCGGTGTGGAACTCGTAGCCCCGGTAGCCCAGGAAGACAAAGCCTCCATCTTTGAGCCACTTGAGGAAGGCCGTGACCTCGTTCACCTCGGAAGCGCGATCGGGAAATCGCTTCTCCAACCGTTGGAGCTCCTCGCACAACAGGTCCGTCATCCTGAGCATCGGCTGGAAGTCGTCGGTCGCCAGCCGCACCTCTTCCATGCAGTTCCGCAGCTCGGCCTGCAGGGAGCGGACGATGTCTTCGTCGAGGTGGCCTTCGAACTCGCAGTATGGCACCGCGAACTTCGCCCCCTCGGCGCTCCAGTCGCGGACCTCTGCCACCTTGCCTGCCTCGTCCCGCTCGACGACGACGATCGGGTGCAACTCGTTCCGGATCTCGAAGCCCCGCGAAGTCAGAAGTTGGTGCAGCGTGTCGACCACGAACGGCCGGTCGCTCATCGCTACCGCGGCGCATCCGCTGTGACCGTATCCGGGCCGCTGTTCGACGCGCACACCGACGGCGCCCGGCGCCGTCGACTCCAGAAGATCGAAAGTGCTCGAGACCAGCTCGAACACCTCGGCGTCGGTACGTCCTCGAAAGAAATCTGCTGGCGCTCGGCTCAACGCCGCCCGGGCAAACGCCCTCAGCCTCCGCCCTCTATCCGGATCGGCACCGTCCTCGATGACCTGCAGAACGCTCTCCAGTACTTCGGGACTCGACCCGTCCTTGGCTACTCTATCCATCTCGCTTTCTGGCAATTGACGACATCGGGATATCTTGAGTGACTCGCACGAGCCAGCTGATGCAATCTGGCGCGATCCCGCGACCGACCGCAATATACTCAGTCACGCGCAGATCGCTGCAAAACCGGGGCCGCCGACGGCCCCTATCGACGGCAACCTCCCGCCCGCCGTCCAGCTGCGGGCTGGCAGACTCGGATGAACCGTGGAAGCGTCGGTCGGTGTACAACAGAGCTGGCCTGGCTACCGTAACCGCACCTGACACCGGCACGATCCAGTGGACAACGCTCAAAAGAAAGCGGAACGCCACGAAGAGCGGCAAGTGGGCCCGTTCCGGCCCGCCTGGTGGCTGCGCGGCCGACATCGCCAGACCATCTGGAACCGGATGCTGCGGCCTCGCCCACAGGTCGCCACCACCCGTGCCCGCTGGACTACACCGGACGGTGACTTCCTCGACCTCGACTTCACGGATGGCCCCCTGGCCTCACCGCAACTGCTGGTGATTCACGGACTCGAGGGCTCCTCCGATCGGAAATACGTGCGCGGGTTCCTCAGCCTGGCGGCGCGACGGGGCTGGCGCGGCGTCGCACTCAATTTCCGGGGCTGTAGCGGAACACCCAACCGCGCGCCGCGGCTCTACCACTCCGGCGAGACCGCCGACCTCGACTGGGTAATCGAAGAGCTGGCGAAGCGAAACCCCGGAGCAGCGATACTGCCAGTGGGAGTATCGCTGGGCGGTAACGTCCTGCTGAAGTGGCTGGGCGAGGAAGGAGAGCACGTCGCGGACGAAGTTGCGGCCGCTGCGGCCATCTCGACGCCTTACGACCTGGCGGCGGCGGCCGAGAAGATGTCGCGCGGCATCGGCCGCCTGTACACGCACTTCTTCCTGCGCACGCTGAAGCAGAAGGCGCTGCAGAAGGCCAAGCAGTATCCCGATATCCTGGATGCCGCGGCGGTCCGCCGCGCCCGCAATTGGCGCCAGTACGACGACGTCGCTACCGCCCCGCTGCACGGCTTCCGCGACGCCGCCGACTACTGGAAGCGCTCCAGCTCGATCACCTTGCTCGACCAGATCCGTCGCCCGGTGTTGCTACTCAGCGCGAAGGACGACCCGTTCATCCCGGACTCAACTTTACCGGTCGAGGCGGTCGAGAGCTCGCCGTGGCTGCACGCCGAGTTCACGGCGCGCGGTGGCCACGCCGGGTTCGTCGCCGGTGCGTATCCCTGGCGACCGATTTACTGGGCAGAGCGCCGCGCCGTCGAGTTCCTGGCCACCTACGTTCCCAGCATCCGCCCGACCCGAGCCTCGTCGGTGCGTCTCGACCTCGAGCGGCCGGCACCCTGAGAGGCGACGCTACTGGCGGGGAAGGCCGGTCGGCACGTCGAACAGCAGGTTCCCGCCTTCGGTCGGCGCGATGATCACATTGCCTTCGCTTTGACCCACCTGCTGCAGTGTTTGCATGTAATAGTACGATAGGTACGCCGCGGTCAGGCTCTGGCCGATGATGTCCTGAGCATCACGGATACCCTCCGCCTCCACCCGCTTCTGCTGCGCCTGTTCTCTCACGATCTCTGTCTGGAACTTCTGCGCCTGCACTTCCTGCTCGCGCTGCAGCTTCAGCTCGATCGCCTGCCGCACCGCGGGCGGCGGCTGGATCTCGCGGACGAAGAAGCGGACGACCTCGACCCCCTTTTGCGCCAGCTCCTCGGCCATTAGCTCCCTGACCCGCCCGGCGATCTGCAGCCGCTCGGTAGAGAGAATCTGAGTGCCCGTCAGCTCGGCGATCGCGTCACGCAGCGAGCTCCGGTATGTCGTGTATACATACTGGTTGACCGCACGCATGTCGCCGACGACCAGGTAGAGATCGACGGCACTCTCCGGCGTGACGCGATAGCGGTAGGACGCGTCCACCGTAATCGTCAGCTGGTCCGCGGTCAGCGCCTCCGCCACCTCGCTCTGGGAACCGGGCGGCCACTGGATTTCACGTGTATCGTACTTCGAGTACTGCTTCCAGAAGACGGCCGGAGCCGCGAAGTACAGGCCCTGCCCGAATGATTCGTCTCCCACGTTGCCCGTGACCGGGTTCTTGAGAACCGCCACCTCGTAGTCGGTGACCGTCGTGCAGGAGAACGGCATCGTGACGACGAAAAGGAGTACCGCCGCCACCGGCACCATCACCAGGGACTTGGTTAGCGAGGGCCGTCGCATCGCACGGAACTCGCGAGGGATGATCGGGTCTGCCATGATCTCATCTCTCCAGTCTGAAGTATCGGGGTTGAGTCTCCATCACCATCTACACGACTGACTACCGCCTTATTCTCGAGGCCGCCACGGATTAGCCGGCCCTCACTTTTTCTCTCTCTTTTCGGATCCCATAGGTCAGGAGCAGCAAGAAGCCGCCCCAGACGAAGCCACAGGTGAGCGCCATCGCCACTATCGCGGACGTATTCAAGATCTCTCTTCCCCTTGCCGGCTCAAGCTCGCTCCGCCAGCGGCTCGAATCCGGCGGTAAAGTGTCTCAGGAACGGTGCCTGGTAAGTTAGTCGATAACCGCCGATCTGCTCGCGGCGCTCCCAGACCTCGAGTATCGCCTCCACCACGTAATCGATATGGCTCTGTGTGTACACGCGACGTGGTATGGCCAGGCGCAGCAATTCCTTTTTGGCGGGTGCCTCGGCGCCGGTCTCGGAATCGACGTGCCCAAACATCACGCTGCCGATCTCCACACCACGAATTCCCGCCTCGACATAGAACTCGACCGCCAGCGCGATACCCGGATAGTGCAGCGGTTCCAGGTGCGGTAGGAAGGCGCTGGCGTCGATGTAGATCGCATGACCCCCCGGCGGCTGAACGATCGGTACACCTTCCCGCGAAATATGCTTGCCCAAGTACTCGGTCGAGACGATCCGGTACTGCAGGTAGTCCTCGTGCACGACTTCCTCCAGCCCCACAGCGATCGCCTCCAGGTCGCGACCGGCCAGCCCGCCATACGTCGGATAGCCCTCCGTTAGAATCAGCAGATCCTTCTCCTGCCGGGCCAGATCCTCGTCATTCGTCGCCAGAAAGCCGCCGATGTTCGCCAGTCCGTCCTTCTTTGCCGACATCGTGCAGCCGTCGGCATAACCCAACAAGACGCGTGCAATCTCGGCCACCGACTTGTCCTCGAAGCCAGGCTCGCGCTGCTTGATGAAATAGGCGTTCTCGGCGAAGCGGCAGGCGTCGATATAGAAAGGTATCCCATGCCGCCGGCAGATATCCGACACCGCCCGCACGTTGGCCATCGATACCGGCTGACCGCCGCCCGAGTTGTTGGTGATCGTCACCATGACCAGCGGTACTCTCTCCGGTCCCTCCCGTTCCAGTAACTCTCCCAGCGCACCCACGTCCATGTTGCCCTTGAATGGGTGCGGCGCGGCAATATCGTTGGATTCCGGACACGGCAGATCGAGCGCCGTGGCACCCCGGTACTCGATGTTGGCCCGGGTGGTATCGAAGTGCGTGTTATTGGGAACGATCTGCTCGGGCTTACACGTTACGTTGAACAGTATACGCTCGGCCGCTCGACCCTGGTGCGTCGGTATGATGTGCTTGAAGGGGAAGAGACACTTCACCGACTCCTCGAACCGGTAGAACGACGGGCTGCCGGCATACGACTCGTCGCCCCGCATCACGGCAGCCCACTGATTCGAGCTCATCGCGCCTGTGCCACTATCGGTTAGCAGATCGATCAGCACGTCGTCGGCATGCAGGCGGAAGACGTTGTAGGATGCTTCCCGAATCTTCGCCAGGCGCTCGGCGCGCGTGGTCATACGGATCGGCTCGACCGCTTTGATCTTGAAAGGCTCGATGATCGTTTTGATAGTCATCGCTGCAGCAGCGGGCCTCAGCCCGACCCGCTCCCTCTCAAACCCAGCTCGTCCTGGATCCCAGCCATCGCCCCGATAACCAGCTGCACGTGCTCCGAAAAATCGACACCAAGCTCGGCCACGCCCTTGTTCACATCTTCACGGTTCACGCCACGGGCAAAGCTCGAATCTTTGAACTTCTTCTTGACCGACTTCACCTTCATACCGTTGATTCCCTCGGGCCGCACCAGCGCACAGGCGGTAAGAAACCCCGTCAGCTCGTCAACCGCGAAAAGGGTCTTCGCCATCAACGTCTCGCGAGGCACGCCGGTATGCTCCGCGTGCCCGAGGACCGCCTGCAAGAGCTCATCGGGATAGCCCTTCTCGCGCAGGATCTTCACGCCCGTTGTCGGATGTTCATCGTCGGGCTTGCGCTCGTCATTCGGCCAGCGCTCGTAGTCGAAATCGTGCAACAGGCCGGTGATACCCCAGAACTCCTCGTCCTCGCCGAACTTACGGGCGTAGGCACGCATCGCCGCCTCCACCGCATACATGTGCCGGCGCAGATTCTCGTTCTGCGTGTACTCCTGCATCAATGCCAAGGCGTCTTCGCGGTTCAAATCCATAGCACAACTCCGTGTCTCATCTCAATATCCAATATCGCACATCCGATGATCAGATGTTCAAGGTATACTCAAGAGCCAAGACCCAACTTCCACCGATCGACATCCACCAATGCGTCAGCGTGGGCATCGACGACGAACATCGGATGTCGAGTCTACACATTCCCCGCACTGGGGCACAACGCCTCCAGCGCACAGCTGTCGCACTGAGGCCTGCGGGCGCTGCACGTGTAGCGCCCGTGCTGAATCAGGCGTAACGAGAGCTCCGTCCACTCCTCTCGCGGCGCTAGCTTCATCAGGTCCTGCTCGATCTTTCCCGGATCGTCCTCGGTGGTGAGCCCAAGACGCTGGGTGACACGTTTGACATGTGTGTCTACCGCGATACCCTCGTTGACCCCGAAGGCCGAGCCGAGTATCACGTTCGCCGTTTTGCGACCGATCCCGGCGAGCCGCACCAACTCGTCCATCGTCTCGGGAACGACTCCGCCGTGTTGCTCGACCAACGAGCGAGCGAAGGAAATAATCGAGCGCCTTTTGTTACGAAAGAAACCCGTCGAGCGGATCTCCTCCTCGAACACTTCGGGATCTGCGTTCGCGTAGTCTTCCGCGGTCCGGTATTTCTTGAAGAGGCCCCTGGTCACCTCGTTCACCCGTGCATCGGTGCATTGGGCCGAGAGGATCGTGGCGACGGCCAGCTCCAGCGGGTTGCCAAACTCGAGTTCGATCCTTGCCGGGTATGCCTCCGACAAGCGCCCGACAATCCGACTGGCGCGTTTTTTCAAGGTAGCCGCAGCTTCGCGCTCAGAGCTTGAACGCTTCCGCACCGCCTTCTTGCTCTTTGTACCCAACCTATCTCCATCGGGGCGATCTCAACATCCAGTATCCGACGCTCATCGACCAGATTCCCAAGTCGTTCTCGAGTGCCAAGATCCAACGACCAAGATCCAAGGTGTTATCGAACGCTTGGAATCGGTGATTGGATATCGAGACTCGACACCTGAAAGCCAGCCGAACATCTGATCATCGGATGTCGGATATTGGATACTGACTACAACATTAGTGCAGCTGCTGGTACCTATCTAACCAAGCTGCCACGTCTGCGTTCGATATCAACCCTTCCAGGCGTCCGTCCCGAACGACGAGCGCTCGCCCTACACCAGCCTTTTCCAGCTTGGTCAGCACCTCGGCCAGCGAGTCGTCGGGGCGAACCCTTACCGCCTCGCAGATTTCCGTCATCACGCTGCTCACCTGCGTCGTCGGCCACTTATCCCGCTCGATCTCCTTGACCTGCCTCAGGGTGATGAGGCCCAACGGCCGGCCGTCCTCGTCAAGCACCGGAAAGGCGCTATAGCGCCGCGTCAGAAAGTAGTTGTCGACCAGATCCCGCAGGGTCACATCGGGGGCCACAGTCTCGGGATTTCGGGTCATCGCCTCTTTCACCTCCACACCCTGGAGAATCCTCCGCATGACCAGCTGCCGGTAGCTGAATTCGGCCGCCTGCGATAGGAACCAACCGATGAAGATCAGCCAGATCCCGCTCACCAGGAAGCCCCGGAACAGGCTGAAGACGCCGATGCCGATCATCAGGAAGCCAAAACCCTGTCCGGTGAGCGAGGCGAGGCGAGTCGCCTTGCGCACATCCTTCGTCAAATGCCAGACGAGGGAGCGCAACAGTCGGCCGCCGTCCAGCGGGAACCCGGGAATCAGATTGAACACCGCAAGGATGAAGTTGAGGACGGCGAGGTATGCGGCGACGTCGGCGAATGCTCTGTGCAGTCCTATCGAATCCGCCAGTCCCGCGAAGACGAGTAGAACCGCGCCGATCAGCGCGCTGGAGAGCGGCCCGACGATGGTGATGAGGAATTCATCCCTCGGGTTCGTCGCCTCGGACCGGATGCGCGCCATACCACCGAAGATGAACAGCGTGATCCCCTCGACCTGGATGCCGCGCGCCCGCGCCACGGCCGAATGGGCCAGTTCGTGTAACAGGACGGAAGCGAAGAAAAGCAATGCGCCGATCAACGCCATCGTGAAGTAGGTTCCGACGCTCAGTCCCGGTGTACGCTGTGGGAACACGCTCTGCGCGAACGTCCAGAGGACAAGGAGGAAGACGACGAACCAGGAGAAATCCAGCCGGACCTCGAATCCGAAGAACCGACATAAGCGGACCCCACCAGTCATTCGTAGCTCCGTTCTATCAAGGACACCCGGAAATGGTCCAGGGCCGTCGTAGCGCCTCGCTCAAACTCGCTTCGATCGCCCCTGCCCTGCACTGCTTCGCACCCTGCCGGGTACGCGTCGAGGTACCAGAGGGTGCGCAGCGCCAGAGTCGCGGCCTCGGAGTAGCGCTGCAAAGAATATAGCCCAGCGCGCTCAGCGCCGGGAATGTCCGACTCAAACCGCGCGGGCTCTTCGAGCTCGCGCGCCTGCTCGTGATCCAGGCGCAGACCGGCAACGCTGAAACCGGGCCGATCGGATCGCAAGCCGAGTACGACCAGCACGTCGAGCTGGGCGGGCGCCTCGATCCCCTCACCGACCACGAACATCCCCTCGACCGGTTCCGGTGGCCCCGCCTCGGTCACCTGCGCCCAGAACATATTCTTCGGCAGCTCGAGGTATTGTGACGGTTCGGGGATACGTATCGACCACCCGCGCAAGTCGGGCGGCCTCTCGACGAGGCTCCGCACCACAGGCGGCTCGAAAGCGTAGACACGACAACCGGCGCCCCAGAAGTGGTAGCAGTGATAGAGGATCTGAACGTACTGGTCGATGGCCGCTGCCTCCGCAGTATCGGGGAGCACTTGCTCGAGCAGCGCCGTCACACCCTCCAGCGCCGTGAAGTGATCGTACCTCAAAGTGTTCACGCCGCGACGCTTGCTCTCCTCGGCCAGCCCCGGAAACGCACTCTCGGCAAACCGCGTCTCCCCGAACGCGATTTCGTAAGGTGTGACACGACCGACCATCACTTACTGTTCGTCCTCTGCTTCGCCCCTCAGGTCACACGCTCCAGTTCCGCTTCTCCCTCTGGTACGCCCGACCGCCTCGCCAGCCAGTTGTTGCCGAGCCAGAACAGCGCCAGCACGATCAACCATTGGAACAGCACGGTGCCAATACTGAACGTGCTGAACGGATCGAACGCGGCTCGCCAGCCCGCTCCCCGTACCTGGACGAACCACCAGACGATAAGAACTACCGAGCCGACCAGGCAGAGCACCATGGTCACTTCCCACCAGCGACCGATCCTGATGTCCGCTCCCGCCTGGTTAACCAACTCCTTGCGGAACCTGCGCACGCCGTACTTCAACACCGCGAAGGCGAAGAAGAAGCCGGAGAGCATGAGTCCGACGCCCCAGACGAAGTCCTGATTCGCGAAGAAGCCCATGGACAGAGCACTCGGCACGCCGGCGAGGAAGCCGACCACACCGACGAACCTAATCGCCCGCTTGCGCGGCAGCCCTGTGTCCCTCAGGACGCGGGTGGCCAGCTCGATCATCGAGATCAGGCTCGTCCAGGCGGCGAAGACGAGAGCGAGGAAGAACAGCGCCATGAAGAAGCGGCCGCCGGGCATCTTCGAGAAAAGTTGCGGCACCCAGATGAACGTCAGTCCTTCGTTGCCGGCCCCGACGATCTCGTTCGCAACGTCAGGCCGCAGCGCGAAGGCCGTACAGAGTACCATAATGCCGGCCAATAGCGACATCGAGTTGTTGCCGAAGCCCAGCGTAAAGGCGTTCAGCGTCGTGTCCTCGCGCCGGCGCATATAGACCGCGTAGGTCAGAATGAGACCCCAGCCCGCCCCGGTGTCCCAGGCGTTCTGGGTCAACGCGGCGAGCCACACGCGGTGATCGGCCAGCTGAGTCCAGTCGGGAGTGAACATGAACTCGAGGCCGCCTACCGCGCCGGGCAACGTCAGGGCGCGTATGGCGAGCACGATCACCAGCACCACCAGGCTGGGGATCAGCACCCGTGCCACTTGTTCGATTCCGCGCACCCCTCGAGCGACCACGACGACACCCAGTATCATGGCCACCGCATGGGTCAGCAGTGCGCTCGGCGACGCGGCGAAGCTCTCCCAGAACGCCTCGGGCGTCGCTCCAGGTATCGCTCCCGTCAAGGCAGCCACGAAGTGCCGGATGCACCATCCCATGACGACGGAGTAGTAGAACATGATCGCTGTCGCACACCATCCGACCCAGGCCCCCATCCAGGCGAACTTGCGGCCGATCAGCTTACCAAACGCCCCGATAGTCCCCGAGCGTGTCGCCTTACCGACCGCGAACTCGACGAGGATCAGGGGAACCGACCAGACGAGCAGGAAGATGACCCAGGCGAAGAGGAAGCTGCCGCCACCGTTCGTCGCAACGATCCGTGGGAAGCGCCAGATGTTGCCGGTGCCCACGGCCATCCCGAGCATGGCGAGCATCATCCCCCAGCGGGAAGCGAAGACCTCAGATCGGGAAGCCAAAGCCTGATAACCTCACGCTGTTTGGGCGGCCAGCGACTGGACTCCCTCCAGCCAGCCTAGCACCACCTCGTTGAACTCTTCGGCGTGTGAGATCAGCGACAGGTGACCACCGTACTCGATCTCGACGTAGGTCGAGTGCGGCAGCAAATCGGCGATCTCACGCTGCCACTCGGGTGGTGTATAGGTGTCGGAGGTGCCGCAAATCACCAGAGCCGGCTGCCGGATCCGAGGCAGATCGGACCGCAGATCACAGTTCTTGAACGTATCCATGCGGGCGGCTCCAACCGACATCGGCACGCGCACAGGTGTCGTTAGCTCGTAGTCTATGATGCGCTCGTTGCCCGGTGACGGGTCGAACACCCAGATCCCGTAGCGTCCCCAAAAATCCGCCAGCCGGCGCATCAGCGGTTCCGGCAGGAAGCGCGAGGTCCAGCGCGCCACCGGAATCAGCAGCGTGCGGTTGAGACCGACGTGCGAAAGATCGAGCCGCGCCAGCGTGTTGGTCAGGATCAGCCCCCACGTACGGTTCGGGTAGAGTGACACGAAACGCATGGCGATGGGGCCACCGAACGACAGCCCCAAGGGGCAGGCCGTGGACACGTCCAGCGCGTCCAGTACCGTGGCAACATCGTGGGCAAACTGATCGAAGCGCTGCTCGATTCCGTTGAAATCGACCCGCAGATTCGGCGCGATCACCCGGTAATTCTCCGAGAGCGCCGCGATCTGATAGCGGAAGACCCCGCTGTCGCCCGTCAGTCCCGGAATCAGCACCACGGCCGGGCCCTCGCCGCTATCGATGACCGGGATACACTCGTCGCCGGCCAGCTCGACGAACAGCGGCTCGAGCGTGCCACCCCGATGTCCCCGCAGCGGCCGTGGCGGCTTCGCTATGTTGCGGCGCCAGCGGTCGACTAGATAGGCGCCGGCTGCAGCGCCTGCGCCAAGCGCGAGGAGGCGTCTCAAAATCTCTCTAGCCGATCCTCTCCGCCAAGTAGTCGTTCAGCTTGCCCGTCGCTACTCGATCCTGGGCCAGCGTGTCGCGATCGCGGACGGTGACGGTGTCGTCCTCGAGCGTCTGGCCGTCGACAGTGATGCAGAACGGCGTACCTGCTTCGTCCTGACGGCGATAGCGGCGCCCGATAGATCCGGCCGCGTCGTGGAATGCGGGATACCGCGATCGCAGGTCGTCGTAAATCTTCTGCGACACCTCGGGCATGCCGTCCTTTTTTACCAGTGGAAAGACCGCAACCTTGATGGGCGCCAGCTTCGGCTGCAGGCTGAGCACCACGCGGGCCTCACCCTCGACTTCTTCTTCCCGGTAGGCATCGGCGAGCAGGACCAGCATCAGGCGGTCGACGCCACCCGAAGTTTCGATGATGTACGGGACATACCTTTCGTTCGCCGCCTGATCGAAGTACTCGAGCTTCTTCCCCGAGCGCTTCTGGTGTGCACCCAGGTCGTAGTCGGTACGATTGTGGATCCCCTCGAACTCCTGCCAGCCGAACGGGAACTGGTACTGGATGTCGTAAGCGTCGTAGGCGTAGTGTGCGAGCTCCTCACGCGTGTGCTGTTCGAGGCGCAGCTTCTCGGGCTGGATACCAAGCGACTTCATCCACTCGAGCCGCTCGTTTCTCCAGTAGTCGAACCACTCTGTGTCGGTACCCGGCTTCACGAAGAACTGCATCTCCATCTGCTCGAACTCGCGGGTCCGGAAGATGAAATTCCCAGGTGTGATTTCGTTGCGGAATGCCTTGCCGATCTGCGCGATCCCAAAGGGAATCCTCTGGCGCGACGCGTTCAATACGTTCAGGAAGTTCACGTAAATGCCCTGCGCCGTTTCCGGGCGCAGGTAGATTTGCGCCGCTTCATCCTCGAGCGGGCCCATAAAGGTCTTGAACATCAGGTTGAACATCCGCGGCTCGGTAAACTGATGCTTGACGCCGCAGACCGGACACTGGTCGCCGGATATCTCGTCGGCCCGAAAGCGGCGGTGGCAGTTTCTGCACTCGATCAGCGGGTCGGTGAAACCTTCCACGTGACCGCTCGCCACCCACACCTCCGGGTGCATGAGAATGCCGGCGTCCAGCCCTTCGACGTCCGGACGCGACACCATGTCGCGCCACCAGCGATCCTTCACGTTGCGCTTGAGCTCGACACCGAGCGGGCCGTAGTCCCATACGGAGCCGAGTCCGCCGTACACCTCGGACGATTGGAAGACGAAGCCGCGCCGCTTGCACAGCGAGACCAGCTTCTCCATCACGTCGTTGTTCGACATCTATGACCCTCTTTAGCCGTGAGCCTCACAGTCTATCCCCGTCGGCGCAGCCGCGGCAACCGTCGCGCGTGAGACGCGTTATTCCACCCTCGTCCAGCCGGCGGCCGCCGGAGTCGATCGAGCGGACGCCATCCGGCAGCCGACCCTCCACGCGCCCGCAGACCAACAGCACCGGAACGCCTGCTCGGTGCGCCGCCGCCACCACCCTTCCCGTCAGCTTCCCCATCCCGCTCTGCGCGTCGTAGCGACCTTCCCCCGTGACGACCAGATCCGCACCGGCCAGCAGATCGCGCAGACCCGTGGCCGCGATCATCCACTCGGCGCCGGATACCAGATCGGCACCCAAGAACGCCCGGGCACCAGCACCCAACCCACCGGCAGCGCCAGCGCCGGGGAGCTCGGCCACCGCCACCCCCATCTCCCTCTTCAGCACTTCCGCCAGCCGGGCGAGCCCCGCCTCCAACACCTCCACCTCGTCGGGGCGCGCCCCCTTCTGCGGGCCGTAGACCCGTGCCGCACCGTTGCGGCCAAGCAGCGGGTTTTCCACGTCACACAGCGCCTGCACCCCGACCCCGACGGGGTGCTGCGGCGCGTGGATCCTCTCGAGCCCGGTGAGCGAGCCGCCGCCCTCGACCAAAGGCGCCCCCGCCTCGTCCTCGAAACGCCAGCCGAACGCCCGCGCCATCCCCGTCCCTCCATCTACGGTCCCGCTCCCACCCAGCCCCAGCACGACCTCCGAGGCACCGCCTTCGATCGCCAGACGCAGCAGCTCGCCGACGCCACGCGTCGTCGCTCGCAGCGGTGCTCTTCGCTCCGGCGCCATCAGGTGCAGTCCGCACGCCTCCGCCGACTCGACCACAGCCCGCCGGCCCGCCCGAAGTATGCGGGCGCGAACCGGTTCACCCAATGGCCCGCTGACTTCATGCTCCCACGACCTGCCGCCGAACAGCGGCGCACAGGCTTCGAGCAGACCGTTCCCCCCATCCGACAGCGGCCGCTCGACCACCTCGGCCGACGGCCAGACCGCAGTTACCGCCGCGGCCATCGCGCCGGCCACCGCGCTCGGCCCCAGCGTGCCCTTGAAGGCGGTCGGTGCCACCAGAACCGTCCTGATCGAGCTACTTGTCATGCTTTTTTCCGGCCACTATGATTGCCCACACTCTCACACAACTCCAGCCAATTGGCGCCGCATGCGGCCAACCGAATGTATAGGAGAAAGCGATGGCCAAGATCAACAACGTCAACGTCGAGGCGATGGCCCGCTTCACCGCTCAGGTCGAGCAGGATCCCGCGACAGCCAAGAAGCTCAAGTCGGTGACCGGGAAGTGGAACTTCGAGGAAGGCGCGCCCCAATTCCGCGCTGAGGTCGAGTATCCCGGCGGTGCCCACACCGTCGAAACGGACTTCGCGCCGTTCATGGGCGGCGAAGGGCTCCGTCCTGACCCCGTATCGTATTGTATGTACGGTTTCGCCTCTTGCTTCGCCGGCACCTTCGTGGCCATTGCCGCGGCCGAGGGCGTGACGCTGGAAGCACTCGAGGTGACCGTCGAGAACCAGGTCGACCTCAGCAGAGCGATGGGGGTGGCGGACCGCCCGGTTACCGAAGGGATGAACGCCAGCCTTACGGTGAAATCCGACGCGCCGCCAGCGCGACTGGAGGAGATCAGACGGCTGGCGGAGGAGCGCTGCCCTGGAGTCTATTGCATCACGAACCCGATCCCGTTCAGTTCGCGGCTCGCCTGAGGAGCCGGTCGGCGGCGCCCGGGGAGGCTGGCGACCCCCCGGCCGGTATTGCAGAATCCCTGCTCGTTCCTTCTCTTTACGAGCGCTGAAACCAGCCATTTTATCGGAACCTTCAACCAGGTCGTGAGGGGGTGAAATGCACAAGCTGGTTCCACGGACGGCGACCGGGCGCGCCGTACTGACCCATCTCATGCTCGACGTGTACGGCGTCGACTTCGATACGCTCAACAGCCCCGAGGTCATCGGCGAGATACTGACCAGCGCCGCGGCGACAGCTAAGATGCGCCCCCTGGCCGACCCCGCGGTCTACCGTTACCCGGGTCAGGGACTCACCGTCTTCCTACCGATTCGCGAGTCTCACCTCGCGATCCACACCTACCCCGAACACGGCTACGCCTCCATCGACATCGTCAGCTGCGCCCTGGCCGAGCGGGCCCAGCGCGCAGGCAAGCACGTCGTCGAGCGATTAGGTGGCGAGCAGGTCGATAGCGACCTCGTCTATCGGGGATTCCTGGAGGACCGCGGGTTCTGACGTCTAAGTCGACATTCGCAGCCGACTGTCGATGACCGGCTTCACTTCAGCCGACGACGTTCGACGTCCGAATCTCGACGCTCGACTGCACTGTTGCGACGAGCTTGGAACACCCAGCGTTGGCCGCCGAACAACAGCCGAGTAATCGACTGTCGGCTGTGGCGTTGTCGAATGGCGAATCAGCCCCAATCATAGTAATCGGTAAACTCCAGAGGCCGCTCGTCCGTCGACACCCTATCGCAAGACCGCAGGTACTCCTGCATAAGTGCGGGCTGAAAGGCAACATGCTGAGCGAACTCCGCGGTCACGTACCGTATCTCGGCACCATCCGAGAGAGCCGCGTACCGCGCGGCGAACGTCTCACTCGGAAACGACGCGACGTCGACGTTCCGAGCTGCATAGGTAAATGCTATCTCCATCCCGTAGCTCGGGACATGAGCCGGGAAGACCGCAACGTGCCGGAACGCTGACCGCAACGTCGCCACGACGGAACCGGTCACCTTTGGATTGTGAAACCACCCACCGGCGTGAGTCGCGACCACACCGGTACCCGCCAATCGCTGCGACAGATGCTGATAGGCTTCTCTCGTATAGAGCAGTTTCGAGGGACCTATGGGATCGGTGAGATCGAGGATGATCGCATCGAACGTCTCCTGACTTTCCTCTACGTATTTCCTTCCATCTGCTATGTGGAGTTCTACTCGCGGATCATCCCACGCCGACCGGCAAATGCTCTGCAAGTGCTCCCGCGACACCTCGACTACCCTTCCATCAATCTCAACCACCACTGCCCGCTTCACACTCCGATGCTTGAACAGCTCGACCAGAATCCCTCCGTCTCCACC